>JAVRLY010000008.1:0-30554 GCA_031960885.1 Desulfurella sp.
TTTTTAATCTTTCTAATGAACGACATAATGTATAAAATATACACTACAATTAGAAAAATGTCAAGGAAAAACATTAAACTTTAAAGGTTTTCTTTGTAGTGGATAAAAAGTTGGGGGAAGTTGGGTTAAATATATCCCAATCGCTTTTGCTTTCCCATAGTGGATCAAGCGCTTTAGAAAAGGGGTGTATAAATGGGTGCATATCTGTTGTGCTTAAATCCTCTTTCTCATACCAGCTAGCAGCTGGCAGAACAATATCAGAGTATATGCAGGTTGTGGACATACGAAAATCTAGCGTAACAAGAAGGTCAAGTTTTCCTTCTGGCGCTTGTCTAAAAACAATTTCTTTTGGCCTGTCGCTTTCTGATATTTCTTCCGCTAAAACGCCAGATTTTGCGCCTAAGAGGTGCTTTAAGAAATATTCATGGCCTTTGCTGCTTGCGCCCAGTAAATTAGAGCGCCAAACAAACATGTTGCGCACAAAATTTACGGGGTTATCTGGGTCTTCAAAAGAAAACTTAATGTTTCCTTCTTTTACCTGTTTAACAAAATACTCAATTGGGTCAACATTGTTTTTTTCAGCATCCTTTGCAATGCTAATGAGGTTTTTATCCACATAAGGCGCGCTAGGCAACCATCCCATGCGAATAGCTTTTACATTAAAATCAGCTACAGAGTAATCTTTGTAGAAATTTTCTGCTAATGGAGACAATAGGTTGTCCGTTTTTACATTTTCATACCTAAATTGGTCTGTGTGAAAATAGAAAAAAGAGGTGGAATTCATTTGTTTTGGCGGTCTATACCAATCTAAGGCAAATGCTATAGCAGACCATCCAGCCAGTGGCCTTACTTTTTCTTGGCCTACGTAATGAGCCCATCCGCCACCAGATTGACCGATGCATCCACACATTGCAAGCATATTAATAACGCTGCGATAAATTGTATCTGTGTAATAGTAGTGGTTTACACCAGCACCTATTATGACCATTGATTTTCCTTGTGTTTTATAAGCATTTTGCGCAAATTCTCGAGCAATTTTAATAATTAGTTCTTTTTTGACGCCTGTAATTTTTTCTGCCCACGCCGGCGTATATAAAGCATCTTCATTGTAACTTTTGGCTGCATTATCATCGCCTAAATCTCTATCTATGCCATAGTGCGCGCCTAATAAATCAAAAACTGTTGCAAGCAGGTATTCTTTGCTATTTTGATTAACTTTAACGGCACATACTTTTCGCTTAATGATTGAATTATTTAAAAAGTCAGCAAATGCTACATCTACAATATGGGTTTTGTATCTATTAAAGACAGCTTAGGGTCAATATTATCATCTGTAATAGCATCTTTTGCATGCAAATTCCACTTACCGCTTTTATCATATCTAAAACCAATGCTACCATTTACAATCGATAATTTGCCCGTAGTTGAATCAATAACTACTGTTTTCCAATCATCGTATTGATTAACTTTATCCAATATATCTGAAACCCTTAAAAATCTTGATGGTATGTAATAATCACCGCGTTGTTCCAATATTACTAAATGCGGCATATCTGTGTAAGATTTAACATAATTAACAAAATACTCATACTGACTATCTATATGAAACTCTTTAAAAATCACATGGCCCATAGCAAGCGCAAGGGCTGCGTCTGTACCAGGCTTTGGCGCTATCCAAACATCCGCAAATTTTGTTGCTTCGCTAAAATCTACAGACACGACAACTGTTTTTGTTCCTTTATAGCGCACTTCTGTATAAAAATGAGCGTCTGGCCTTCTGGTTTGAGGTACATTCGAGCCCCAAAGCATTAAATATGTTGAGTTATACCAATCAGCTGATTCTGGCACATCTGTTTGTTCACCAAATACCTGTGGTGAAGATGGCGGCAAATCACAGTACCAATCATAAAAACTGCCAACTGCACCCCCAATTAGAGATAAATATCTTGCGCCAGAAGCGTAGCTTACCATACTCATAGCAGGAATGGGGCTAAAACCAAATATTCTATCTGAACCATATGTTTTTATTGTGCAAATATTGGCTGCAGCAATAATTTCAAGCGCTTCATCCCAACTAATTCTTACGAAACCACCTTGACCTCTTTTTTGTTTGTACAAAGCAGCTTCATTGGATTCTACTATTTGTTTATATGATTCAACGGGGTCTAGAGTTTTTCTTTTTTCACGATAAAGCCTTAACAATTCACCGCGTATCATTGGATGCTTTATGCGATGCGGGCTATAGATATAGCTTGAATAGCTTGCACCGCTTGGGCAACCTCTGGGTTCATATTCTGGCAATCCTTCTTGAGTGTCTGGATAATCATTTTGTTGGATTTCCCATGTAATGATACCATTTTTAACAAATATCTGCCAGCTGCATGAGCCTGTGCAGTTAACACCATGCGTGCTTCTTACAATTTTATCATAAGAAAATCTATTTCTATAACCATTCTCCCATTTTCTATCTTCCAAGCGCACCTCGCCTAAAGAATTAGAAAAACCGTCTACTTTTTTAAAAAAGCTAAAGCGCTCTAAAAAACTCATAATAGCCCCCTAAATTTTCTTAATTTAACACTCTAGCATACCTATTTTTAAAAAAAATTGATTTATATCAAAAATGAATAAAAAATTTAATAAGTTGTAATGCACAAACCCACCATTTAACAAACTACTACAAAGCGCTTTACTTTTGTTTGTTCAACTGGTTTTTTAAGTCTTCTAATTCCTTTTTCATTTGCTTTTTTTCTAAAAATTGTTTTGTTGCGTCTCTAATAACTGCGCCAAACCCAATTATATTGTTGTCTTCTTGCACAATTGATATGCTAAATTCTATTGATAACGATTTATTATTTTTACCTATTGCTGGCACAGATAACAACTGGGAAGAATACTTTGTGTTTTTTGTTTTTACCGCAATATAAAACCCATCCCAATGTATTTTTCTGTATTTTTCTGGAATTATTATATCTAAGCTTTTGCCTATAGCTTCATTTGCGCTATAGCCAAATATGCTTTCCATTCCTTTGGTCCATATTTGAATTATGCCTTGCGTATCGCAAAATAAAACACCGTCGCCAACGTGCTCAAAAATTTGCTCCAAAATTGCGCAATGATCACTCATGTTTGGCCTCCTTTTTGAATGTATTCTAACAATGCTTGCGCATTATTTAGCGGGCTTTTTGATGAAAATACAAGCGTGACTGTCTTATTCTTTTTTTCTTCTGCAATTATAGTATCGACAATAGACTGTTTTGTCTGCAATTCTTTATAGTAGCGTATTTTAAACTCATTCCATTTGCTTTCATCGTGAGAATACCACTTTCGAAGCTCATCACTGGGAGCTAAATCCTTTAACCACAAGTCAATAGAAGCCTTTTGCTTTGCAATGCCTCTTGGCCAAAGCCTATCTACTAGTATCCTAAACCCATCTTCTGCTTCTTTAGGCAAATGCACGTTTTTAATTTTTATCATCAAACACCCAACACAAACTCATTTAAGAAAAATACTTTTCGTAAGTGGGGTACAATTGCATTTCTTCTTTATTCATTCTAATCTTTAACAAACTATAAATTCTACCAAAATCCCTGCCAAATTGAATTTTATCTTGTATTGAATCTTTGTACTTATCAAAAAAATCGATTACTCCTGTGGATATGCTTTTCATTTCTTCTTTAAATTGAACCACATTTGAAGGCACATTTATGCCTAACGATGCAGCTTCGTCAAATTTTTTATAAAGCATCTTATCTTCTTTATCCAAATGAGATAAAAACAGCATTTTGCTATTAAATAGTTCTTTTTTTGCAGCGTCGTCAGATATATTTCTTATCTTATCAAGCAATGCAAACAACTTTTTGTGCTCGTCTAATAGTTGATTGATTAGCTCGCTCATTCAATACCACCTTTTATTCTTCATCCAGCAATCGCTTTTCGCCTTCTAATTTCTTAATTTCTGTCACATCTTGCATTACTTCTATCGTGCCAAAATAATCGCCATTTTTATCATAAACAGGAAAATACCTTATATACAAAAATTTACCCTGGAAATTAATCCAAAAGTCAGCAGAGTCTCTTTTTTTAGCTTTAAAATCATCCAGGATTTTTTGTACTAAATGAAGGCTTTTGGGAGGATGACATCGCTGAACTTTTCTTCCTATGTCCAATTTGGTGCGCGCAAAGGTTCTGCCCTTTCTAGGCAAATTAAAATACACCACTGTATCATCTTTATCTACAAAAGAAATATCAAATGGCACATTATCAAGAATAGTAAGAAGCGTTTTATTATCTAAATCCTCAAATAAGTCCAATGTTGATTCACTCATATAACCTCCTTTGGCAACTCTACAAAACCTAATTCTTCCTCTGCTTTTTGAATTTCTTGCCAATCATTTTGCGATAGCAAATCAAGCGCAACATTGTACAAAATCTCTTGCTCTTTTTTTGTGTGCAAAGCAAACGTTTCTATCAAATACCTATAATTAGCTTCTAACTCTTGCACAAATCTAATATAATCCACATTGCTAGGATTTTCCAGTAATTTTTCTATACGGTTTCTTGTTTGTTTCATATTGTAATGATCTTGCCACATAATAGCGGGCGGCTCTTCTACGCCATATTTTTCAAGCACAGGAAATAACGTGTTTTCTTGGCGCGCATTATGGTTTTCTTCAAGCGCCTTTTGGTTGTTTAAAATCTTTTTTAGCTCTTCTATTGTGTTTTGTGCTTCAGATGCGCTATTGTACTGTTTAAGTTTACTTGAAAGCTCTAAACCTTTTTCTATATAAAACATAATAGCATCATGGTCTTTTATTAATCTGTATAGCGGGTGTGTTGCGTCAACCTTTTTTCTGGAACTTGAGATCTGTTCTTTAAAAAGCTCCATATGTATATCGCACGCCTTTATTAAATCTTCTGTTGTATAGCCTTCATTTTTAAGTTCGCTTTCAACCACAGCAATAAGCACAGGATCAGCTTTTTCAATAAGTGTTTTAAAACGTTGCTTTGCCTCTTCTACATTTTCTTTATTGTAGATTTGTTTTAGAATGGCTTTCAACTGGCTTTTGAGGTTTTCTAAATTATCGTTAGTTGATTGTTTTGCATTTAAAATTTTGCTATTTACGCCTTCTTCTATAATACGCATAAACTCTTCAAAACTATAACCGCCTCGAGATGCGACATGGGCAAGATCAATCCTTGGAGCCATAAGTTGAACAATGATTTTATTTGTTAGCATTTTATACAATGGATTTTTTGAGTATAAGTAATCTGGTATATTTGGGTATGCTTCAATAAGCTTACTAAACTTATCTTTTGGTTTATAATCAAGCATTTCTCACCTCTTGTATGTAAGGAGGCAAAAGCCTCCTTATTAAAATCATCTTCCTTGCATAATTAGTTCTAAGTCTTGTTTTACTTCTCCGATAGGTTTGACATCAAAGTTTTCAACAATAACTTTTGCCACATTTGGCGATAAAAATGCTGTAAGCGTAGGGCCTAATCTTATGCCTTTGACGCCTAGGTACAGCAAAGCCAAAAATACCGTTACAGCTTTTTGCTCATACCATGCTATATCGTATGAAATAGGCAATTTATTGATATCATCCAATCCAAACACTTCTTTTAATTTCATTGCTATGACAGCTAAAGAGTAAGAATCATTGCACTGGCCAGCATCTAAAACGCGCGGTATTCCGTTTATATCGCCTAAATTTAGTTTGTTATAACGATACTTGGCACATCCTGCTGTTAGAATAACTGTGTCTTTGGGCAATTGTTGGGCCAAATTCGTATAGTAGTCTCTTGTCGTATGCCTGCCATCGCAACCTGCCATTACAACAAATCGTTTAATTGCACCACTCTTGACTGCTTCCACAACTTTATCTGCCAAAGTCAATACTTGGTTGTGCGCAAAACCGCCTACAATTGAACCGCTCTCTATTGGTGTTGGGGGAAGGCATTTTTTTGCCATTTCTATAATAGGTGAAAAGTCCTTTGGCTTTCCATCTTTTCTATCTGGTATGTGCTTTAATCCTGGATATCCCACAACGCCTGTTGTAAACACTCTGTCTTTATAGGAATCCTTAGGCGGCACAAGGCAGTTTGTTGTCATCAAAATTGGGCCATTAAATGCTTCAAACTCTTTTGTTTGAAGCCACCATGCATTGCCGTAGTTTCCTACAAAGTGCTCGTATTTTTTAAATTTAGGGTAGTAATGCGCTGGCAACATTTCACCGTGTGTATAAACATCGACACCGCTATCTTTTGTTTGTTCAAGCAATTCTTCCATGTCTTTTAAATCATGACCAGAGATTAAGATGCCTGGTCTGTTTCTTACACCAATATTTACCTGTGTAATTTCTGGGTTACCGTATGTTGATGTATTGGCTTTGTCTAGTAGCGCCATTGTTTTAACGGCATATTCACCTGTTTTCATAGTAAGGGCAATTAACTCTTCTGTATCTAAATCCTGCGTTAGTTTTGCTAGCGTGTTTATCATAAAACTTGTAATATCGCTGTCTTCAAAGCCCAAAACGCTTGCATGGTCATAATAGGCTGCCATGCCTTTTAGTCCGTATACAATGAGCTCTTTTAGCGACCTAATATCTTCATTTGTTTCGCTTAACACACCTATATCTTTGGAAAACTCAAGCGCCTTATCTTTTGATTCAAATTCATACAGATTTGCCTTTGCAACCGTAATGTACTTTAGACTCAAATATTGAATCAATTCATCCGCAATCTTCTTTGTTTGCTTAATTTGTTCAATAATGCGCTCATCATCAAAATTCACATTTGTAATTGTCATAAATAGGCTTTGAGATACAAATTTCCCGATAGGTTTAGGGTCATAGCCATTTTCTATCGCTTGTTTTGCAATAATTGACAATCCCTTTAAATTGTAAATTAATACATCCATTAAATTAGATGTATGGTCTTCTTTGCCGCACATGCCTTTTTGAACTGCACAACCGCTATTGTGCATTGTCTCTTGGCATTGATAACAAAACATTGACATAAGCACCTCCAAATCTTTTTCTTGGATAAAAATTATCATATTTTTTAAAATTGTAATTGACATTAGTCAAAAAAGTTAGTTAAATAGATAACAATCTTTATTACAAATTTCTTACAAATTAAGAAAGTTAACATAAGTCAAAAAATTATTCAAAAACATGATATATTGCTTAAAATAGTGTAATTGTGGGGTATTTATGCAAGATGCAAAATGGCTTAAAAAACTTGTATCAATAGGAATTATTGGTATTATAGTTGGCATTTGCATTTCTTTTATCACATACACTGGGGTTGAAAAAACTGCTGGTGAAAATTTTTGTTCATCATGTCATACTATGAAACCAATGGTTGCTTCATACAACCTTGATGTGCATGGAGGAAACAATCAATATGGTTTTAAAGCACAATGCACAGATTGTCACTTGCCGCATAATAATTTGCCTAATTATTTGTTTGTTAAAGCTAAAACTGGCATAAACGATGTGCTAACAGAAACATTTAGTAATACTGGTAAAATTGATTGGGAGGCAAAATTAAAAGAGCCTAACAATTTTGTTTATGATAGCGGATGCCTTAAATGTCATAGTAACCTACAAGATGAAACATTATCTAACCAAAGGGCTTTTTTGGCACACAGAGCTTATTTTTCAAAAACCACACCACAAACGTGCGTAGATTGCCACAGTAATGTGGGTCACAAAGATCTAAAAGGTTTTATTAAACAATAGGGGGTTTTTATGAAAAAAACATTGGTAATTGCAGGCATTGTCTTGTTACTTATTTTTATTGGTGGCGTGTCGTGGTTTTTAGCAAGCACACAAAACAGACAATCCCCTCAAATAGTAGCTAACAACCCAAGCGTAGCTGCAAATAATTCAAACTTGCGTTATGCAAATATTGCGTATAGTGAAAAAATCACTTTATCAAAAGGTAAAGGTGTTACAAAAGAAGCTGCTAGCTGCATTGAGTGCCATTCAAAAGAAACGCCTGCTATTGTACAAGATTGGTCAAAAAGCTCTATGGCACATGCTGGAGTCAGTTGCATAGATTGCCATGCTGTTAAAAAAGATAACCCAATGGCAAACCAAAACTGTCCTGGCGTAAAGGGTACAAATATCTATGTTAGTGCAATGGTCTCACCAAAGACTTGTGCAAAATGTCATCCAAGTGAAGTAAAAGAATTTGAAGAAAGCGGCCATGCTAGAGCCGCCATTCATATAGTAGCCCTAAAACCCGACCAAGCATTACTTGCTCATGAAGATATGAATATGCCACAATTTAAAGATGCTGTTTTGTTAACAGGTTGTGCGCAATGTCACGGCTCAATAATTAAAATGGGGCCCAACCACATGCCAACTATAGGCACATGGCCAAGCCATGGCATAGGCAATGTGTATCCAGATGGTGGAGTTGGCAATTGTGCTGCCTGCCATTTTAATCATCAATTTTCCGTAGCGCAAGCAAGAAAACCATCGTCTTGTGCTACATGTCACTTAGGTCCAGATCACCCAGACATTGAAGTTTACGAAAACTCTGTGCATGGTGCTTTATTTGCTGCTCATGGAGATAAATGGCATTGGGACAGCCCTCCTGGTGCTTGGATAGCTGGCGTTGATTATAATGCGCCCACTTGTGCAACATGCCACATGAGCGGCATTAATGGTTTGCAACCAACTCATAACATTGACATGAGATTGAAATGGAATCTTTGGGCGCCTATATCCAAAGAACGCACTGGCGGATACGAGACGGCTGCATTTGAGTATATGAAAACTGGCAAATTTACAGCTGGAAACCCACTAGCTG
The DNA here is from genome assembly GCA_031960885.1 of Desulfurella sp. GTDB lineage: Bacteria > Campylobacterota_A > Desulfurellia > Desulfurellales > Desulfurellaceae > Desulfurella. The sequence goes on from JAVRLY010000008.1 coordinate 8,824, forward strand.
GAAACCCCAAAGGGCCACAAGAAGCAAGAAAAGAAATGTTGCAAGCATGTACTGCTTGTCATACATACACGTTTGCAAATAACTATTTAAGCATGGCTGACAAACAAATAGAACTATACAACAAATATGCTCATGCTGCTTCTGAAATGATTAATACCTTAGAAAAAAGGCATTTGATGATGAAAGACCCTTGGGCTGATCCAGCCTTTAGAACTTATTACTACATGTGGCATCATGAAGGCAGAAGAATGCGACAAGGCGCAGCTATGGAAGGACCAGATTACTCTCATTGGCACGGTGTGTTCCAGCTACAACAAAGCTTAAGAATACTTCAAGCTATATATAACCAACGCATGAAAGATGGCAAAATTGATCCAAACCAAATAGGTGGCGTTGGTATGGGTGAGTAGTATACAATTGTTTTAAAGCAGCCAAATCTTTATTTTGGCTGCTTTAAACACTATGGTAAGAAAATTAATGGAAATAAAAAAGTATCAACAAGACAATTTTGATTCGCTACCTAATTTAGCATTTGGATTATGGCTAAAAATAAGTTTAAAGTTGCTAATTATTATAACCATAGTTATATTTGTTTTTATTGAATCAATTAAAATAAATTATATCAAAGCAAATTTTTCATTTTTAATACTTTTTATAGCTACAATAATATCAAGCATCATTGTAATCAACAAAGAATTCTCTAAAATAGCGATTAATTTAAACAAAAAATTACACCCATTTTTCAGCATAGCATGGCGTGAAACTATATTGTCTGTGCCAGCCATTTTTATCATAGCTTATTTTTCTAAAGGTGACATTTTAGGTAGATTTATATGTATAATGACTCAACTATTACTACTATACCCTGCAATTGTTTTGTACTTAAATAAGATTTTTAAGCAATATTAATTTTGCAAATTATTATAAAGTTTAAAAACGCTTTCACGCTCGCATTTGTGCATAATTTTCATATAAATGTTGAAATTTTATTTTTTAAGCTTATGTTAATACTAATGAAAATGAATTTTGATTTAAAATTTATAGAAAACATAACAAAAATGAAACAAAACACAATCAAAGAAAATGTAGAGTTCTTTTGCAATCTCCCACTTCAAGCTCAAGTTGAAATATTTTACCAAATGAAAATAATTGAAGAAGATGATGAATATGCTTTTTTTCAACAAAATTACAATAAAGATAACGTTGGTGAATATAGGTTTTCTTTATTTCTTATAACTATTGAGCGTTTTAGGAATTTTATGCAAAATGCATCAAAATCTAATTATGGACTATCAAAATTAAAAAAATTAAATAGTCTAAAAAACTTATAATAAGTTCATCAGACATTCAATTATCTAACTTCTTAAAAATACTAGTAAAATGCGTTTTTAATGCAATAAACCTTTATCTTAATTAAAATCAAAAAATTTAAAAATCTTATGAATGTATTTTCTCAATGAGCTTGATTAAATATAGACTAATGCATATTTATGTGTTATGTAATTAACCTTTCAAAAACTTACTTATGGTCTCAAAAACCGTAGCGTAATCTAAAACACTAAAGCACTTCAAATGCCCATTAATTTTGGGATATGGACATTTTTTCCAATCATTGCAAGGCTGGCAATCCAAACGAGCCGTTATTTTTATCGTTTTTTCGTTACTTGGAAACCAACCAGAACTAAAGCCAATAATTATAAATGCCAACGTATTTTGACTTACAGCTACATGGCCACCAAAAGAATCATTGCCAATGAAAAAATCTGCTTTTTTTATCAAATAAGCCAATTCTTTAATATTAAGATTTGAAACTATATGAAATTGTTTGCTTAAATTAAGTTTGTTTATAGTATCTGATTCGTTGGGTGCAACTACGATAATTGGCACATAATGCAATTCTTTGTAAATCTTGTTTATCAATTGGTCAAAATAATCCAAAGGCCAACTTTTAATTGTCCTCCTAGCTGTTGGCATAACGACAAAAAATTTATCTGCAATGTTCATGTTTTTTAACATTGTATCTATTTTATCTTTTACATCATCGCCGTAATACAATTCAGGCAAATAGCGGCCTTTTTTAGTTTTTATACCCATTGGTTTTAACAATAAAAGCCTATCATCTACTGTATAATCGCAGTTTTCATGCTCTACTAAACAATTGTAATAAAAATTGTCATTGTCTTTTCTAAAGGCTATTTTTTTTGTAGCTTTGCTCAACAAACTAATCCTTTTTGTTGTTGCCGTCCTTTGAACATCAATCAAATAATCGTACATTTTATTTCTTATTGTTTTTATTGTAGACAATTCATTGACTAAACCCTTTTTAATCGCTATTACATTATCTATGTAAGGGTTAAGCTCTACAATGTCTTTTGCGTTTAATGATGTTAGAAAATCTACTTGAGCATTAGAAATATGCTCTTTAATGGTTTTTGCTAAAGTGCTCGTTAACAGCACATCGCCCAATTGCTTAAGTTGTATGATAAGAATTTTCATGTTTTGATAAAATCCTTCGGTATTAATCCTTTACTTGCATACACATCAAAAAGGATTTTAAAATAATTATCCCACGTATAATTCATCGCAATTTTCTCAAAATTTAACGATAAATTATCCAATTTTTGAGGGTTATTTAGTAAGTCTACAAGCACATTTGCAAAATCAATGGGAGTAGGATTTTTCAAAACCAGCTCTTTTGTGTTGTTTAAGTAAAGCTCTGATGCTCCAACCATATTTGAAGTTATTACAGGAACACCGCAAGCCATTGCTTCCAATAAAACCATGCCAAATTCTTCCAACAAAGCTGGATGGACAAGTATATCCAAAGATTTAATGATGAATTCTATTGCTTGTGTTGGCTTAATATAGATTATATTTCTTGCAAATTCTTTATACTTTGATAAATATAAATCAAAATTTTTTTCTTTTCCAACAACAACAAAAGTAATTTTTGATATTAAATCTTTAGGTAGTAATGTCAACATGTCAAAAAAAACATCTATGCCCCTTTTCTTTAAATTACCAGATGTTACAAAACCTACTATATATTCTGTGAGTATATTATACCTTTCTTTAAATTGTTTTCGCGAAATTTTTTTATTTTTGGTATTGAATATTAAAGGATCAAAACCAGGATAGATTACAGCTATTTTTTCATCTGCAATTTTGTATTTTTGTTGAATAAAAACTTTCATCAAATTAGAATTACATATAAGCAGTTCAAATGTATTCTTTCTTAAAATTTCATCGTGAATTAAAAATGTATTATCTAATGAATAATTTTCTTTTTTTTGCACAAATTTTAGTTCTAATTCAACTAAATTATGCATAAAAAGGACTTTTTGGTCAATCGTATCGCTATTGCCTACAGACAAATCAATCTTTAACTTGTTACAAAAATCTTTAAATTTGAGTGCAAAATCTTTTCTCCTTGCTTGTTTAAAAGGATTTAAAGAAAAAAAACGTTGGATATTTATCCCTTTTGGAATTATGTTTTTATCATAACGTGAAACATACAGATAAACTTCAGCACCTGCATCTTTAAATCTTTTAGCTTGCTCCAATATAATGCGACTTGCGCCATTTTTGCCCAATATATTTCTATTTGCAATTGCAACTTTAAACATTTTTTAACGACAAACCCTTTTCAAGTAAATCTTTATACAATGATATGTAATCATGAGTCATTTTTTGATAGCTAAAATTTTGAACAAAGTCATAAGCTTTTTGTGTTAAAATTTTAGCCAATGCACTATCGTCTAATAATTGTTCTATTGATTGCGCTAAAATTTTTGGGTTCTTAGGAGGTACTATAATACCTCTTTCGTTTTTACCCAAAAGCTCAGGTATGCCACCTACATTTGTTGCAACTACAGGTTTTTTAAACAAAAAAGCCTGAAGTATACTTGAACACAAACCTTCATACACTGAAGAAATTACAAATACATCCATTGCTGCCAAATAATTTTGTATATCTTTTTTAAATCCTAAGAAAAAGAAATTTTTTTGTAAACCTTTCTGTATAACATAATTTTCAAGCTCGCTTCTTAATTTTCCTTCACCCAATACCAAAAAAGTAGCGTTTTTGCCAAACATACTTGCTGCACAAACAAGCGTTTTGTGGTCTTTTTGCTCTGTTAATGCTCCAATGTTTACAATAAGCGGTGGTTTATAAACAGATCTGATGGATGCAACTTTTTGTTTGTCGACTTGATTAACCAAATTTAAATCTACAGCTGAGTAAATTACCTTAGAATCTACATTGAGGCGTTGAAGCAAAATATCTTTAATAGCTTGCGATATACCAACAACTCTATCAGTTAATAAATATTTTAATTTTGAAAGTCTTTTTTGGTTATAATCAACTCTCCTTGTATACGCAAGTGGTTTCCCCGTAACTAATTTTAATATAACCCCCAATGTATGAGCTTTTGCTGAATGAGCATGTATAATATCAAATGTTTTTGCAAGCCTTATTAATGTAATATAATCTTTAAAATGTTTTAGATCTAGAGCTTCAAAACCAATATTTTTTGCTCTATTATAGAGCTCATCAGTACATACAATTAAAGAGTCTATATTGTGTTCTTTAAGCCCTTGTGCTAAGTACAATACTTGCTGCTCACCGCCACGCAATCCTTTTTCTGTGTCTAAATGCAACACTTTCATCTACTCTATAATATTTTTTAAAAGATGTTTGTCAAATACTATATAACTATATTAATTTTGATTTGGTGGAGGTGGCGGGAGTCGAACCCGCGTCCAGAAGTGTCTCATAGCTGGAAATTTTTTACATGCTTAGACCTTTTTGTTTTTTTCGAGCTTGATTTGGTAAAGGCCAAACCTATCAAACCCTATTTTGCGCTCATTAATAGTGCCTTTAGTGCGCAAACAACTAAAAAGCGCTATGCTTGCTTAAGTATTAGGCAGTTTTGGCTCAAGCAAGCCAACAACCAAAACCACCTAGCTGTCTTAAATTAAGCAGCTAAAGCGTAATCAGAATTTGCGTTTATTTTTTCTTACCTGTTTTACGACCAAGCAAGACGTCGACATGATTCCAAACTACTATTACACCCTGTCAAATCCAAAGACACCCCCAATAGGGGTGAATTTAATATAATGACTTTTTAAAATATGTCAAGTTTTAAAAGATTTTTATTGACTTTTAATTATTAAAGGTTTATACTAAAAACAATTGGTGTAGACTATTATAGGTCTCATCGTAAAATTCTTTTTTGGAGTGTGTTTTGTGAATACGAACAAGTTGTATGTCGGTAATTTAAATTACCGAACAACAGAAGAGAAACTTAAAGAAGTTTTCTCAGGTTATGGCAGTGTGGTATCGGTTAAAGTTATTGAAGGCAAAGGTTTTGGCTTTGTAGAAATGGAATCAAAAGATGATGCTCAAAAGGCTAAAGACGCTTTAGACAACTCAGATTTAGATGGTAGAAACATCAGAGTTGATGAAGCAAAACCAAGGGAGTCAAGCCCAAGACCAAGATCTAACTACTCTAACTCAAGAAACAGATTTTAATCTTCTTTTAAAGCAGAGCCATTGTGCTCTGCTGATATATTATATAAAATCAGAAAGTATATAATTTGAAATAAGTGTTTTTTTGGTGTTAGAAATTTTGATTGAGTAATTACTTTTTCTCAATGTTTTTAAATCGTAGTGTTTTGATAGTTGCTTCTCATATATCCTTTCTATGTCGCAATTGTAAAGTTGGTTAAATTGTTTAATATTCACGCCTTTTCTCATGCGCATACCCAAGACAAATGCCTCTTTTATTCTTTTTTGAGAGCTTAATTTCTCTTTTTTTGTAACTGCACTTTTACCTTCATAAATTTTACTTATATATTCATTCAAACTACTTGTATTTTTATACCTTATGCCATCAATAAACGAACTTGAGCTTAAACCAAAGCCCACATAATTAAAGCCCATCCAATATGCTAGATTATGCTTGCTTTCAAAGCCTTTTTTTGCAAAATTAGATACCTCATATTGATAAATGTTGTTCAATTTTAAAGATTTAACTAAATACATGTATTGTTTTTCAATATTTTCTTCTGATAACACAATATGTTGTTTATAAAATGGTGTACCTTTTTCGATAGATAAAATGTATGCTGATAGATGTGTTACAGGAAAACTTGTTGCATAGTTTAAATCTTTTTTAAAATCCTCAAATTCCTCAAATCCATATATTAAATCTATACTGACATTTTGAAATACTTCTATTGAGTGTTCAACCGCTAAAAAACTTTGATTTGAATTATGAATCCTTTGCAAAAAAGCTAATTTTTTATCAAGAAAAGACTGAACTCCAAGACTTACGCGGTTTATGCCTATCTCTTTTAATTGTTTGAGGTAGCTTAATTTTGCATCATTTGGGTTAATTTCTATTGTTATCTCACAACCTGCTTCAACTTTATATCTTCTTAAAGTATTAAAAATCAGCTGTATCTCACTTGGTTTTAATAAAGATGGCGTGCCGCCACCTAAATATATTGTTTTAATAGTAAAATCACAGCTACCATTAAAGAAACACTCAATTTCTTTAATTAATGCATTTAGGTATTCTTGTTTTGTACTCAGTGCTTTTTCGTAAGAAACAAAAGAACAATAAGGGCACTTTTTATAACAATACGGTATGTGAATATAAACATACACATTCATACTGCAAATTGTTTGATAATAATGTTGTGTTTTTTTTCTTCGTAAGTATCAATTAAATGGTATTTTTTTTCAAATAAAACTGAACTTTGATGTTTAATGTCAAAGTACGATACTTTATCGGATAATCTTAAAGCCAAATTAAAAAGTTTACTGCCAACTAAATAATCTACAACAAAGATACGTGCTGTTTTTTTTGCAGTCTTATCTATAATGTTTGCTATATCGTTTTCGTTTAAACTATTTTTACATAAAAATACTACAAAGCAATCGAATAAAATACTATGCGAACAAGAGTTTATATTTTCAACATTGCAATCATATATGTGCTTTTTATCAATGTGTTCAAATAAAATAGACTTTAAATAATTTACTTCTTTGTAAAACACCAAAATATTTTCAAAACTTTCAGGCTTAACATATCTTACAGTATCAACTATATGCGGCTCATACCTTAAATTCCTAATAAATCCTATTTTGACAAATTTATTAAACCAATCTTCAAACCCCATCTATTCTCCCACATCCAACTATTAGATCATTATGGTAAAATACAGCTATCTGACCTTTCGTTATAGCAAACATAGCATCATCTAAAATGACTTTATTTTCAAATATGTCGATTTTAGCTGTTGTCTGTTTTGCTCGATACCTTACAACGCACGTCACTTTATTATAATGAAACCATTCTCTATCCTTTAGTAAGTGTACATTGCTAATGAAAAATTCATTTGAATAAATCTCATCTTTTTTTGCAATTGCAATATCGCCAGAAGCTGCGTCTATACTTTTAACATAGTAAGGTTCGTTAGAAAACTTTATACCTTTTCTTTGACCTATTGTGTAATTATGAAAACCATTATGTTGACTTACAATCTGACCATTACAAATAATATTGCCACTTTTTGTGGAACCAATTAAACTTCTATAGTCTTTTACAAAACACAAATCACTGCTTTCTTTTAAATCTAAATTAAATAGCAAATTGGACTTAATGTCCTTTTTCTCAAAATCTTTAAGCGGAAATATGGTACGCTCTATTACATGCTTTGGAAGGTATGCTAAAAAATACGATTGGTCCTTATCTGAAAAGTGCTTTTTAATAAATCCATCTTGCGTATTGGCATAGTGGCCTGTTGCTATGTAATCTATGTTTTTTTTATTGGCTTCTTCAATTAAAAACTTGAATTTAACAAGCGGATTGCATATGCTACAAGGGTTTGGCGTAAAGCCGCACTTATAGTCTTTTATAAAACTATCAATAACAGTATTTTTAAATTCGGCCCTAATATCAATCGTATAAAAATCTATATCGTATTTGTTAAATAATCTTATTACCTCTTGGGTCATATTGTTTTGGCCTGTAAGCAAAAAATGCACTGCACTTACCTTGTAGCCTTTGCTTGATAGATGAATGGCAGCAAACGTACTATCAATACCGCCACTTACGCCAACAAGAACACTCTCCAATTTTTTTCCACCTCACGCTCTCTAAATACATATATTAATATAACATGCATACATTCAAATTGCAAAGCTATATAAACATAAGCAGTTTATGTTAAAAATATCTTTTTAATAAAATTAATTTTTTTCTTGAATTTAAGCGTGTTTTGTGTTAGAAAAAAGTAGGGGGAAACGCAAATTTGCACTTGTGTAGATTTTTGTCATCTATGAGGTTAAAATGGATAGCATAATAATTAAAACAGATGGATCTATTGGCGCGATAGTGCTTAACAAGCCAAAACAATTTAATGCTTTTGATGTTGATTTAGCAAAGGATTTAAATGATGCTCTAAAAGAGCTTGATAAAAATAGTTCTATTAAAGTAATTATCATACAAGGAAATAGAAAATACTTTAGTATAGGTATTTCTCTAGATGAATTTGAAAACAAAAATGCACAGCAAACAAAAGAATTCATTTATTCAATGAATGAATTTTATCATACTATACATCATTTAAGAAAGCCAACCATAGCAAGTGCTAGTGGTTATGCTGTAGCAAATGGTGCAGGTCTATTATTTGCATGTGATTTAGCTGTTTGCTCAAAATCCACCAAAATTGGTATAACCGCAATTAATGTTGGGCTTAGCGGTATTGGTGCGAGTTTGCCTTTGCGTTATTCTTTGAGCAAAAAAATCATTATGGAAATGCTTTTAACAGGAAAAATTTTAAGTTCCTACCAAGCAAAAAGGATGCTGCTTGTTAATAAAGTCGTTGATGACAAATTATTAGAAGAGGAAACCTATAAATTAGCCAAAATCATTGCGCAAAAAAATGAATCTGCAATTGAAATAACAAAAACAGGTATTGAAAGTTTAATGGATATGCAACTTGATAAAGCAATTGATTATTCAAGCGAGTTATTTAATTACTTAGCAAACACACCACAAACAAAAAATACATTAGCCAAAAAATCAAAGAAAAAAATGGTGAAAAAAACAGATGAATAAAATAATAATTAAAGGTTATGTATGTTAGTTTTATTTTATAACTCAAAAGATTGCAATTATATGCTAATTTTAAAAAACTCAAATCGTAACCTTTTGATTATGCCATTCAGTTTAATTAATAATTAGAAAATGTATGCTTATTTTACGCAATATTAATATTTGCAAAAAAAATAATTTTATGGTATTTTAGTTTAAATGTGTAAAAAGGAGGGAAAAAGTGGATGTCAAGACACTCAAAGATATTATAAAAATCGTAGAAAACAGTCAATTTGTGGAATTTTCTTATAAAGATGATGAGCTTGAAATTACACTAAAAAAGAAAGAGGCTTTTCCCGAAAATATTACTTTACAAGATAATTTTAGAGTGGCAGAAACAGCTGCTAAATATCCAAGCCAAACTATAATGGCTCAAACATCACAAGTTGAGAGTACACAAGATCCTAATTTAGTTGAAATTAGATCTCCAATGGTTGCAACATTTTATAGAGCGCCAGCTCCTGATGCAAAACCATATGTAGAAGAAGGTCAAAAGGTCAAAAAAGGCGAAGTGTTGTGCATATTGGAGGCTATGAAAATTATGAACGAGCTTGAGAATGAGTTTGATTGCATAATTGAAAAAATTCTTGTCCAAAACGCTCAAAAAGTAGAATTTGATCAACCATTATTTTTGGTAAGAAAGGCAAACTAATAGATATGTTTAAAAAAATATTTATTGCAAATAGGGGAGAAATTGCCCTGAGAATAATTAGAGCGTGCAAAGAATTAGGTATAAAGACTTGCATTGGTTACTCAGTTGAAGATAAGGACTCAATACCTGTAATGTTAGCAGATGAATCTATTTGCATAGGCCCAGCTCAATCTATGCACAGTTATCTTAACTTGTTTTCTTTGGCTCAAGCTATACATAATTCTGGCGCTGACGCAGTGCATCCTGGTTATGGTTTTTTAAGTGAAAATCCAACATTTGTTAAAATATGTAACGATTTGGATGTTGTTTTTATTGGCCCAGATGAGCAAACAATTGCTCGTTTAGCAGATAAATCAAAAGTTAAACAAATATTAAAAAATAATAATATACCAACAATTCCCGGTAGCGATGGCGCTGTAAAAAATATAGATGAGTTAAAATCTGTTGCCAAATCAATAGGCTACCCTATATTACTCAAGGCTTCATGGGGGGGCGGTGGCAGAGGCATGAGAGTTGTGCGCAATGAAAATGAGCTCATAAATGAGTTTAATGCTGCACAAAGTGAAGCAAAAAGTTCATTTGGTAGAGAAGATATCTATGTAGAAAAATTCATAGAACACCCAAGACACATAGAAGCGCAAGTCATTGGTGACAAATTTGGAAATATCGTGCACGTTGGCGAAAGAGACTGTACGCTTCAAAGAAGGCATCAAAAGGTGCTTGAAGAATCACCAAGCCCTTATTTAGATGATATAAAACGCGCAGAATTTTTGGAAACAGCTGTTAAAGCAGCTTCAATCTTACAATATTGGAACGCTGGCACATTAGAGTTTTTGTTTGATGAAGATAAAAATTTCTACTTTATTGAAATCAACACGCGCATACAGGTAGAGCACCCAGTTAGCGAAATGGTGTATGACGTAGATTTAATAAAAGAACAAATAATGGTATCTTGCGGCTATGAATTGTCTTTTAAGCAAGAAGAACTAAAACCTAAATGTTGCGCAATTGAGTGCAGGATAAATGCTGAAGACTCAGAAAGATTCATACCATCTCCCGGCAAAATTAATTTTTTGTTTATGCCATCTAGCTCACATACGCGCATAGATTCTCACATTTACTGTGGCTACAATGTTAGTCAATACTATGATTCTATGGTAGCAAAACTGATTGTCAAAGGCAAAACACGTGAAGAAGCACGTATAAGAATGCTTAATAATTTAAGTGAATTTAAGATAGAAGGTATAAAAACAAATATACCTTTCTTTCAGAAAATCCTAAATTCAAAAGAATTTATAAACAACACCTATGACACAAACTTTATAGATAGAGTTTTCTTAAATCACCCCAAATAATTGTTAAAAATCGCCTCTTTAGCAATTTGAAGTGTTTCTTTTGCTGCAAGAGAAGCTATTTTGCTTGACTCTTTAATATTTTCAATAATCGTATTTTTTTCATTTTCTAATAAATGCTTTCTTTTTTCTCTAATATGTTTTAGACTGTTGTTAAGATTTTTTATTAGTATTTTCTTGCAATCTACACAACCAATAGAAGCATTTGCACATGAAGCCTCTATATCAGAACAAACCCCACTATCTGTAAATATTTTGTGAAGCATAAAAACACCACATTCTTTCGCCATACCTGGGTCAGTTTTCCTTTTTCTGCGTGGGTCTGTAAACATTGTCTTTATTTTTTGAGCTGTTTCTTCTTCGCTGTCTGCTAAATAAATTGCATTACCATACGATTTGCTCATCTTTCTGCCATCTGTGCCCAAAATTTTTGGAAATTCACTTAAAAGCGGGCCTGGCTCAATAAATACTTCTTTTTGTACTATATTGTTAAAACTCCTAACAATCTCTCTTGTAAACTCCAAATGCGCGACTTGATCGAGACCAACAGGCACATAGTTTGCTTTGTAAATAATTATATCTGCACTCATCAACACAGGATAGCCCAAAAAGCCGTAATTTGACGTTTTATTTTCACCAAGCTGAGCAATTTGGTCTTTATACGATGGTATGCGTTCTAATTTGCCAACAGGCGTTATCATGGACAGTAACAAAAACAGCTCTGCATGTTCTTTTACAAGTGATTGCACAAACAATACAACCTTTTGCGGGTCAAGTCCAAACGCAAGCCAATCTATAATCATATCAATCGTGTTATCATATATTTGTCTTGACTCATCAAAACCTGTAGTAAGCGCATGCCAATCTGCCACAAAGTAATAGCATTTATATTTATCTTGTAAATCTATCCAATTTTGTAAAGCTCCATACAAGTTTCCCAAATGCAATTTGCCAGTAGGCCTCATACCACTCAAAACTATCTCCATTTAGCCTCCTAATAAAAAGTGTACAATGGGATTTGATAAAGATATTATAAAATTTAAGACACCAAGAAAAAGAAGAAGTATAACAATGTACATACCATACGGCTCAAGCCTTGAATATTTATATGCAAGCCTAATTGGTAATAAACCAGCAAGCACCCTTCCGCCATCTAATGGCAAAATGGGAATCAAATTGAACAAAGCAAAGATTATGTTAATCTGAACGCCATAAAGACACATAATGCGAACATCTTCTAAAAAAATAGATTGATTAAATGGCGCTATATAAAAAATTAACCAAGATACCAGTGTAAAAAAAATAGCCATTAAAACATTCGATGCAGGACCTGCAATTGCAACATAAATAGAGTCTCTTTTAGGGTTTTTTAATGCGTAAAAATTTACAGGCACTGGTTTTGCCCAACCAAATAAAATAGGCGAATTCACAAAAATTAATAGAGCTGGCAAAAGCACGGTTCCAAATAGATCAATATGCGCAATGGGGTTTAATGTCAACCGACCTGCTCTTTTAGCTGTAGAATCACCTAACAGATAAGCCACATAACCATGAGAAACTTCGTGTATGACTATCGCCAATAACAAAACTGGCAAACCTAAAATAATACTTGCGCTCAATTGCATTCTCCTAAAACCTACCAATAATGCAACAAATTTTTGCAAAAGTCAACTATTTGACCTTATGCAGTTGACAAGATTATTTTGTTCATATATAAACAATACTATGAGACTCATAGATTGTGAAGTATCTCAAGAAGTAAGGGTAGTAGGTTTTGATTCAGGATGTAGGGCAAAAGAAAGACTATTGCAACTTGGGATTGTGCCGGGTACCATTATAAAAATAAAGCGTCTTGCACCATTTTCTGGACCTTTAATTGTGTCAATTGAAGGCAGTGACGTTGCGTTAGGTCGCGGCATAGCCAAAAAAATTTTAGTTGAAAAAATATGAGAATTGCATTAATCGGTCAACCAAATTGCGGAAAAAGCACAATCTTTAATCAGCTTGCGGGATACAAAAGTATAAGCGCAAATTTTCCTGGAGCGACAGTTTCATATACAATTGGTAAATTTTACTTTCAAAACCAACCTATTGAACTTGTAGATTTACCCGGCACATACTCTTTAAGTTGGTATGATGATGCAGAAAAAGAAAGTGTAAAAGCCTTATCAAGCATGAATTTTGATTGCATAATAAATGTTTTAGATGCATCAACTATTACAAGAGGTCTAGAATTAACGCTTGAGCTTATTTCATTAAATAAACCTATGGTTGTAGCATTAAATATGATGGATGAAGCCAAAAAGAAGGGTATTGAAATAAATATTGATAAACTGGAAGAATCAATAGGCATTAAGGTAATACCCGTTATAGCAAAACAGGCAAAAGGCATTAAGGATTTGATTAGTGCTACATTGAATGCACAACTACCACGCAAAAGATGTATATACTCTAAAAAAATTGAAAGTTTAATTGAAAGCCTGGAACAGTGTTTGGAAGCTCAAGCAAGTGCACTTATTTTGCCACCAAAGTTAATAGCAATAAAAGCTATAGAAGGCTTTTCTGCTTGCGAAGATATTGTCAGCTGGTACCCAAAGTGCCAAAATATACTAGAAACAGCACGTGTTTTGTTAAACAACGGCGCTGATATAACCAAAGAAAGACATGCCTTATGCCTTGATATATTTGAATATAGTGCTAGGGTAAAAGATTCAAACGGTTTACAAATAAGCGAAAGAATCGATGAAATACTTTTGCATCCAATTTGGGGTTATGTAAGCTTATTTATAATATTTATAGCTATATTTTTCATCGTTTTTGAAGGAGGTTCTCCTTTTGAAAGCTTAATTGACAAATTTTTTTCCTTTACAGATAATTATCTATCAAGCAATATACACAATGCTTTTTTACTTTCTATTGCAAAAGGCGCGCTTGATGGCATAGGCGCTGCTTTAGGGATCGCTTTGCCTTATTTAGTGCCTTTTTTTGTTATATTAAGCGTTTTAGAAGATAGTGGATATTTATCACGCATAGCCTTTTTAATGGATTCTTTAATGCACAAAATTGGCGTTCACGGCACAAGCGTAATACCTTTTATTATGGGTTATGGTTGCAGTGTGCCAGCTGTTATGGCAACAAGAATTATAAAAAACAAAAGAGAAAAATTCATTAGCGCTTTTCTGGCAACACTTGTTCCTTGCGCTGCAAGAACCACAGTTATTATGGGTCTTGTAGCTTTTTTTGTTGGTCCAATATATGCTATATTGCTTTACTTATTCAATTTAATAGTGATAGGTCTTGCTGGAAGTATTCTCAAAAAAATATTACCTGGCATAAACCCTGAAATATTGTTTGATATACCGCCATATAGAACACCAACAATCAAAACTACCATTGTTAAAACATGGTATAGAATAAAGGATTTTGTTTATGTAGCAATACCACTTTTAGTTGGTGGCAGTGTTGTGCTTGCTCTAATTGATTATTTTAGCTTTGCACAATATATAAATTATGCTTTTGAACCATTTATGAAACTTTTGGGTCTGCCTATAGCAGTAGGTATAGTACTCATCTTTGGAATTTTCAAAAAAGAATTAACACTTCTTATGCTTGCTCAAAGTTTAGGTTTAAGCTCAATTGCACTTGTGCCAAAAGTTTTATCCGTTGAGCAGATTTTTGTTTTTACTATTTTTGTGATGTTTTATATACCGTGTTTGGCTACAATTTCAACACTATATAGGGAAATAAAATTAAAAGGCACAATCGTCATAACTATCTCTAGCATACTTATTGCAACAATACTGGCTATAATTGCACGTATACTATTCTTAGTTTTTTAGTTACTCAATTGATAGGCTAACTCAAGAGCCTCTTTGTTAGGTGCAACATCATGAACCCTAAAAATGCGAGCGCCATTAAAGTAGCTTGCAACATTAGCGCCAATTGTGCCAAACAATCTTTCATTTACGTCTTTATTTAGTATTTGACCAATAAAGCTTTTTCGCGATAAACCCACTAAAATAGGCCTACCAAATATTTTAAAGCTTTCAAGATTTTTTATAATTTCTATATTATGTGTCAATGTTTTTCCAAAACCAATACCTGGGTCTAATACAACCTTTTTTAGATTAAACCTTTTTGAAGACAATTTATCAATTGAATTACTAAAAAAATCATTGATCTCTGTAATCAAATGAGAATAAGAAGGTTTTTCTTGCATGTTTTTTGGCTTACCCTTAGTATGCATTATTACAACACTAAAATTACATTCTACAATACAATCACTCATTTTTTCGTCAAACGTAAATCCACTGATATCATTTATTATAGATACGCCAAAATTGTGCGCTCCTTTAGCAATATTAGCATTGAATGTATCGACTGATATAGTAATACTAGAAAATCGTTTTACAATGGCTTCTAAAACTGGGAATAAACGCCTTTTTTCTTCGTCCTCTGATATAGTTTCGCTATAAGGCCTTGTAGAAACGGCACCAATATCTATAATATCTGCCTTTTCGTTTAATATTTGTTCACATCTAAACAGTGCTTTGCTTGTTGTATCGTATTTTCCGCCATCGTAAAATGAATCAGGCGTAACATTTAAAATACCCATTATCAAGTATTTTTTCTTCAAATCGTACACGCTATTACCTGCTTCCCACAAAAAATCGCTTAAATATAAGTCAAGTTGTTGTTTGAGTTGTTCTCCTAATTCTCTTAGAACTTTAAAATTCTGGTAAGCTAGTTTGCTAGATAAAGCATAAAGTTTTTTTACATCACCAAAAATTAAACAATCTGTTTTTAATGATTTTGCAGTTATTGTATCTTTCGACACACAAGCATCAATGCCACACGATAAAGCTTCTTGTTTTAAAATATTTGCTATATAAAAATCGCACTCATACACAAGAAAAGAAAGGTTAAGCGTTTTATTAACCATTAATTTTATTCCCATATCATCAGCTTGTATATTATTCATTAGCTCTTTTGCTTGATCAATCGAATCGATTTTAATTAAGTCAAACTTCATCGTGACCTTCGTTTAGTATTTCATCAATATCTGCTGATGTAATGACCTCTTTTTCAAGTAATGCTTGGGCCATTTTAGTAATATGTTCTTTGTGTTGCATTATAATGTTTTTTGTTGTCTGGTAAGCTTCATCTATGATTCTTTTTATCTCACTGTCAATTAGCCTTGCTGTATCTTCGCTGAAATTTTTGTGCGTAGCAATTTCTCTCCCCAAAAATACTTCATCTTTGCTTGTAGCATAATTTAATACACCAAGATTGCTCATACCCCACTCACAAACCATTTTCCTAGCAATTTCTGTTGCTCGCTCGATATCATTACCAGCTCCTGTTGTAATAGTATTCAACATAGTTTCTTCTGAAGCCCTGCCACCTAAAAGAACACAAATTCTATTAATTAGATATTCTCTGTCATAAGTATATTTATCGCCTTCTGGCAATTGCTGGGTTAAACCAAGTGCCATACCGCGTGGTATAATTGTTACTTTGTGTATAGGGTCAGTTTTCGGCAAAAGCTTTGCAACTAAAGCGTGACCTGACTCATGATATGCTGTAATTTCTTTTTCCTCATCACTAATAATTATACTCCTTCTTTCTGGACCCATTAGTACTTTATCTTTTGCTAGTTCAAAATCCTCCATTTCAACTTCTTGTTTGTTTTTTTTAGCTGCAAAAAGCACTGCTTCGTTTACCAAATTAGATAAATCTGCACCAGAAAAACCAGGCGTAGATTTAGCAATAATTTCTAAATCCACATTTTTGGCCAAAGGTATATTTTTTGTATGAACTTTTAATATCTCTAATCGCCCTCTTACATCTGACTTTGACACAATAACCCTTCTATCAAACCTACCTGGCCTTAAAAGTGCTGGATCTAAAACATCTGGCCTATTCGTTGCAGCCATTATAATTACGCTTTCATGCGTCTGAAAACCGTCCATTTCAACAAGCAACTGGTTGAGTGTTTGTTCCCTTTCATCATGCCCGCCACCAATGCCAGCACCGCGTTGTCTGCCAACAGCGTCTATCTCATCTATAAATACAATGCAGGGAGCTGAGCGTTTTGCTTGAGCAAACAAATCTCTTACTCTGCTTGCACCTACACCTACAAACATTTCCACAAAATCAGATCCGCTTATACTGTAAAACGGCACTCGAGCTTCTCCAGCAACTGCTTTTGCAAGCAATGTTTTGCCAGTTCCAGGCGAACCAACAAGCAAAACACCTTTTGGTATCCTTGCGCCAAGCTGTATAAATTTTTTAGGGTATTTTAAAAATTCTATTATTTCCTGAAGTTCTTCTTTGGCTTCTTCTACGCCCGCCACGTCTTTAAATGTTATAGGATTTTTGTCGGAAGTGATCAGCTGGGCATTACTTTTATTAAATGATAAAACTTTTCCACCTTTTTGCATTTGGTTGGAAAAATAAAAAAATAAAAATAAGAAAACAATCATTGGCGCCCAATACATCAAAAAAATATCCAACATGGTATTTTTTTCTTTTGGTACTATATTGATTTTTACATTATGTTTGGTTAATAAATCTATAATATTTTGGCCATTTGCTGGCAAAATGTAGGTTTTGTAATTTTCATTGTTGACAGAAAAGTAAATCTCATTATCATCTTTTATTGTAACTTTCTTAATTGTATTTGAGTTAACTGCGCTAACAAACTCGCTGTAACTCATTTGATTTTGACCATATTTAGATTGGTTGAATATATTAAATAATATAATAGTAGCTACAATGATAGCAAGCCACAGCACAATATTTTTGTAATTAATCATTAATCGAACCTCCCACCAAAATCTTATACCAAAAATTATTGCATTCTTCAAGACAATATGATATTGTTTTTTTGTGTTAATAAAAATGAAATGGATTCCCTTTTTTATTGTTATCTTTTTTATATCTTCTTGCAATCCCAACAAAAATAATTTAGATATACACTTGAGCGGCGTAAACACGCAAAGCACAACGCTTCAATCATTTAAAGGAAAAGTTATTTTAATAAATGTTTTCCAAACGGATTGCCCAGCTTGTCAAGAAGAAATTCCTTCCATAAATAAGCTTTATAATGATTACAAAAACAACCATAATGTAAAAATTATAGGTATTAGTCTCAATTCAAACGGCCTTAATGCGTTTATCAACTATTTTAATATACAATATTCCATATATACAATAAATCCATCTGATTTGTCAAAATTGGGTGGCATAGCCTATACACCTACTACCATATTGATAGATAAAAACGGCAATATCATAGAAAGATTTGTTGGCGTAAGAGACTTTTACTTCTTAAGTACAAATATCAATCTTTTGCTTTAAACTAATTTGGTGTAAAGACCTGTCCTTTCTAAAATCTTAACAAGTCTATATAAGCTTTCATTATAGGGTGCTTTTATGCCTTTTTGATTAGCTATTTTGACGACATATCCATTTAGATACTCAACCTCAGTCTTTTTGCCTTTTCTTAAATCTTCTCCAATACTTGCTTTCCATTGTGTTGGTTTAAAATTTCTCGCAAAATTAATTACATCATTTTTGATTGCTTCTAAATCGATATTGTACGGTTTGCCAAAAACATCAACTATTTCTTTGGCTAAATTGTGTGAAAGCTCTAAATCGTTTTCATCAAAATCTTTTATACCACTTAAAGCATTTATTGTCGCACAACTGCAATAAAAAATAAACTTCCACCATTTTTCTTTCATAATATCATCGACTACGATAGTATTCAAGCCACAGCTATTAAAGTTTTGGGCAAGCTCTAAAGCGAATTCTTTATCTGTAAAATAGCCTAGCTTTTGGCCATTGTCTAAGAAATGTTCAATTGTGCTATCATATTTTGCTGCGCCAATTAAACTAGAAATGGGAAATATTAAACTTCTATCTAATTTTTTTAACAATAATTCTTCTGTGTAGACGCCATTTTGCACAGTAAGTATTGGTGTTGTGCGTGTAGATTTTAAAATATTATTAACAGCTAAATCTACATCAAAAGACTTTGTCGCAAGTATAATAAAATCATATTTGCCGTCTATATTATCTTTGATTACAAATGTATGAGGCGTGGTGATATTTTTGGTTATAATATTATAAGTAATCTCACCAGAACTTTTGCCTACATAATCAACACTATTTTCTTTTTCTAGAAAATAACCCATTAACAAGCCTAAAGCGCCGCTACCGTAAATTAAGACTTTCATAATAACCCTCAAATGATTAATACATGATAACCAAAATTTTGTCAAACGACTATTAAAAGAATAAATTCACTTATATACTTGACAAATATAATAATTAAGTTATTATATAAATAGCTTATTATTTAGGAGGTGTTTATGTTTCGAAAATGGTTGTTAACCATTTTAGCTACTTTATTTTTTGGAATTTTTAATTTAGCTTTTGCAAAACTTGAAGTCATAACGACACATCAAGCTGCACAACTTTTGCAAACAAACAACAACTTAATCATCATTGACACAAGAGATGCAAAAGATTATTTAAACGGCCACTTGCCTAATGCAATTAACCTAACAAATGCAATGCTAAGCGTAAAAAGAGGCGATGTGGTTGGATTGGTTCCATACAACAAACAACTTGAAGAAAAACTATCTAACTTTGGTCTTAAAAAGGATGCAACGTACATAGTGTATTCGGGTGAAAATTTTGATAAACCTCATTTCTTTTTAACAAATGCAACACGTGTTGCCGCTATTCTTTATTGGGCTGGAGTAAAAGATATCTATTACATGGATGGTGGATACGAGAAATGGGTTGATGAAAAAAGACCTATTGCAAAAGGTGAGTACAGTTTGCCTAAATCTGATTTTACTATTGATAGAAATAGAACCACAGTATTTTCTTTTTTACCATTTGTAGAGTGGGCTTTACAGCATGAAAATATGGTTCAATTTGTAGATGCTAGAAACTACGATCAATTTAGCGCAAAAGATACAACAGATAAAAGACTTGCAAGATATGGGCATTTAAAAGGAGCAAAATGGGTCTTTGTGGCAAATTATATGCAAAAGGAAAAAAACTATTGGGTAATAAAGCCTAAGTCTCAAATAGAACAAATATTAAAAGATGCAGGGGTAGATATAAACAAACCTATCATTTCTTATTGCAATACAGGCCATCTAGCAAGCGGTTTATGGTTTATCGGCCAAGCTATATTAGATACAAAACTCATTAGTGACTATGACGGTTCTATGGCAGAAATCTCTCGCGTTGACTCTATACCAATAGTTCAATAAAGCTTAGAGGCTTTTGGTGTTTTAAGCCAAAAGCCTTTTCTTGCTTTTGAAAAATTTTCATATAAAATAATAATTGTTTACATATAAGGAGGAGGTCGTAAATGAAAGAAGTTGTATTAGCGCAAGATGCACCAAAACCCGTCGGACCTTATTCACAAGCAGTAAAAAGTGGGGGATTTTTGTTTATTTCTGGTCAATTAGGATTTGATAATAATGGGAATTTGCCAGCTAGCACAAAAGAGCAAACTTACAATGCCCTAATAAATATAGAAAAAATTTTGAAAAGTTGCGGTTTATCTTTTGAACACATCGTAAAGACTACAATTTTTTTTACGAATAAAGATGATTTTAGTACAATTAATGAAATCTATAGCCAGTTCTTTAGCAAAGATTATCCCGCACGCAGCGCTATTGTTGTGCTTGCGCTACCCAAAAATGCATCTGTAGAGATAGAAGCTATCGCTAAACTAAATTAGTTAATACAATGGAGACTTTATGAGCATTAAAAAATTACTTAACTTTTCAAACGGGTTTTATCTTTTATGCGCCTTAGCGCTTTTTTTGGTTATTGGAATAGCTGGTTTCAATTTAAAAAATACCATTAAGCAGTTGGATAATCAGGGTGTTTACTTAAACAATATCGATAATATTTATGCACAAGGCTTACAAAAAGGTCAAGCAACAAGAAATATTCTTTTAAATCCAAACGATGTAAAAGCTATGCAAAATTACAAAAATGCAAATATTTCTATGAACAAATCTTTTGATAAGTGTCTTAGCATGGCAAATGATACGCAAAAATCGCAGCTTCAAGAACTAAAAGCATTATTAGAAAAAGATGACGCGCTTCAATTGCAAGTCCAATCTATGGCAAAATCTGGCAACTCAAAACAATCGTATGAATTGCTTGTAAGCAAAGAAACCCCAGCGTGGAGAAAAGCAAGGTCTTTTGTTTTAGATTTAATAGCTCAAGAAAGAAAGAGCTTTGATAATATAAAATACAAGATGGAAAATACAATGCTTTTAACGACCATTATTATGGCTGCAGCAATGATTATCATGATTCTTGTAGTTTTAATTGTCTGGAGGGTGTTATTTAGCAAAATATTTAAACCGCTCAACCATATAAACTCCCTTGTCTCTACCCTTGCCAAAGGCGGAGGCGACCTTACAATCACACTGCCCAAAACATCAAATGACGAGTTTGGTATTTTAGTTGACAACCTAAATAAGTTTATCTCAACATTAAGAGATATTGTCTCTC
>JAVRLY010000009.1:0-13533 GCA_031960885.1 Desulfurella sp.
AAGAGATTGAAATAAATCCCAGAGCTAGAAGTGCAAAGTTAAGAAGCATAGAAAAAATTGGAGGTAGTTTATGATTGATTATTCAAACTATTCAACAGCGAGTATTAGAACTTTTGAAAACTCACAAGAGTCAATTACTTTTGCACCTATTTTATTTAATAGAAAATTGCTTGTTTTAAGTTTAATTTTTCTATTTTTTATTATACTAAATGTTGTTGTAGCGCTTCAAGTTTCAATATTAAATTACAATATAAACAATCAAGAAAAAATATTAAAAAATTTGCAAATTGAAAAAACCGCATTACTAAATAAATTAGATAGTCTACAAAGTGTAGATAAAGAACTACAAGAAGCAAGTAAACTAGGTTTAAAGCCTATTAATACTGATCAAATAAAGTTTTACAGTGAATAAAACCAGGTTTAAAGTTTTATTTTTTTTCATTATAGTTGGTTTCTTATTGGTTTTTTTTAAAGCGTTTTTGGTTCAAATTGCTGGTAGTAAAAATTTTAAGCAAGAATATGTACAGTCTGTAGAGCCAATTGTAAATCTTCAAGGAAAAAGAGGCAATATTTATGATTGCGCAAATAAAACATTGGCATTAGATGTAGAGACATTTCAGTTATTTGTAGACCCAAAGTTTTATTTAGAATACAATAATAAATCAGATGATAGAAAATTTTTAGAGTACGTAGATTCGCATTTTAGAGTAAATATCAAAGATATTATTGAACAACATAAAGATATAAGATATATAAACCTCGGCGTAATTGACCCGAAAGATGTTAATTGGGTAAAAAATAATCTTCCTAAAGGTTTTGGGTTAATGAGAGATTATGTAAGATTTTATCCTTATTCAAATAATATATCTCAAATTTTGGGATTTTGCGGAAAAAATAAGCAAGGACTTGAAGGTATAGAAAGAGAATATAACCTTTACCTTGAGCCCCAAAACACAAAACAAAACATACGCCTTAGTCCTTATGGAAATTTCGAATATTTTAAAAAACCTATAAATGGTGATAGTTTACATTTAACTGTAAACGAAGACATTCAAAATTACCTCCATTTTTTATTAAAACAAACACTTGAAGAAAGAAAGGCAAAGATGGTTATTGGTATAATTGCAAAACCAGATGGTGCAATTGTGGCGCTTGATAGTGTGCCAAGTTATGACAATAATAAATTTTACGATTACGATTATAGCTACATTAGAAATAACCCTATAAATTATTTGTTTGAGCCCGGTAGTATTTTTAAAATCGTCACAATGTCAAGCGCATTGGATTCGCATATCTATAGTGGAAATGAAACGTTATTTTGCGAAAATGGCAAGTGGAAATTTTCTGGTCATACAATTTCAGATGTTGAACCAAATGGAGATTTGCAATTTGATAAAGTCTTTGCATACTCAAGCAATATATGTTCTGCTAAAATTGCACTTAAATTGGGAAAGGAAATTTTTTATAAATACTTGTGGGCTTTTGGCTTTGGGAAAAAAACAGGGATTGATTTACCTGGAGAAACAACTGGACTTGTTAAAGACTTTGTGGAGTTAAAACCGTTTGATTTGGCTACTATGGCATTTGGTCAGGGAATTGGCGTAAGCGCAATTCAAATTGTAAGGGCTTATATTGCAATAGCAAATGGCGGATATTTAGTTAACCCTTATATTGTGGATTATATTAGCAAAGATGGTAAAGTTATCTTTAAGCACAAAGAAGATAAAAAACGCATTCTTCAAGAGCAAACTGTGGAGAAAGTACGGCAAATATTAAAGTTAGTTGTTGAAGAAGGCACAGGTGTAAATGCCAAAGTAAAATATTACGCAGTAGGAGGCAAAACGGGAACAGCCCAAGTTGCCTCTCATAAAGGTGGCTATAGCTTAAATGATTATACAGGAAGTTTTGTAGGCATATTTCCTATAAATAACCCCCAGTTTGTAATTTTGGTTACAGTTTTTGACCCAAAAGGTGTAAACTATGGTGGAGAGGTTGCAGCACCAGTTGTTGCAAAATTGGTATCAATGCTTGCTGCTTATTACAAGATTGAAGGGAGTGATAATGTTATTAGGTGAAATTGAAAGACTGTGTAATTGTAGCGTGCCCATGCATTTAAAAAACAAAGAGATTAAAGGCTTAGCCTATGATTCAAGAAGAGTCCAAGAAGGTTATGTATTTTTTTCCATTAAAGGTCTAAAAACCGATGGAAACTTATTTATTAATGAAGCTTTTTCAAGAAAAGCTATTGCTGTAATTACAGAACAATGCAACCAATTTTCAAATTGCATAGAAGTTAAAAATATTCACAGATGTATGGGTATAATTGCAAATTATTTTTATAAAGAGCCATCAAAATCTCTTAGTATAGTAGGCGTTACTGGCACAAATGGCAAGACTACAACAACGTATCTGTTGAATGCAATCTTTGAAAAAAGCGGAGTGATTGGAACAACGGGATATTTTTTTAAAAACGTAAGGGAAAAACTTGTAAATACAACACCAGAATCAATAGATTTGAACGAGATTTTTGTGAAAATGAAACCTTTTGTCAACTACGTATTTATGGAAGTTTCTTCTCACGCTATTACATTTGAACGCATATCTGGGATAGATTTTAAACTGAAAGTTTTTACAAATCTAAGCCAAGATCATTTAGATTTTTATAAAAGCATGGAAGACTACGCTAAAGCGAAAGCTTCTTTTTTTAAAGAAAACGATTATAGAGTGACGAATATAGATGACGATTTAGGAAAAAGCTTGGTCAAAAAGGACTACACCATTACATATGGCTTTAGCCCAAATGCAGATATATATCCCGTTTATTATGCGTTTGATATCAACGGATTGCATGTTAGGTTTAATGTGTTTGGCGATATTTATGAAGTTCAATCTCACTTATTGGGCAAATACAACATATACAATATTATGGCTGCAATAGCGTGTAGCGTTTATTTTGGCAAACCAAAGCTAGCTGTATTGGAAGCGCTTTCAACATTTAAAAATGTACCAGGAAGACTAGAAAAATTTATAAAAGATGGCGTATGCGCAGTAGTAGATTATGCCCACACAGACGATGCAATGAGGAATGTGTTAGAAACATTAAGACAGATTACAAAATCAAGGTTGATTGTAGTGTTTGGTGCTGGTGGAGATAGAGATAAAACTAAAAGACCCAAAATGGGAAAAGTGGCTAGTGATTTGGCAGATATAATTATTATTACAAATGATAACCCGCGAACAGAAGAGCCAGATTTGATAATATTAGATATTTTAAAAGGCATTGATGAAAGTAAAAAAATTTTGATTGAAAAAGATAGGAAATTAGCTATTATAAATGCGTTGGATATGGCTAGTTATGGCGATGTTGTGGCAATTTTAGGAAAAGGGCATGAAGATTATCAAATAATAGGCGATCAAATATATCATTTTGATGACAGAGAGGTTATAAGGGATTATTGGAATGTGGAAGCTACATGAATTAATTGAACTTTTGCAACCAAAACAAGTACTAAAACCAGATAAAGATACATTTAAAAATATCTCTATAGATTCACGAACAATTGAAAAAGAAGATGTATTTTTGGCATTTAAAGGAGAATTTAGAGATGGCCACGATTTTATAGATGAAGCATTTAAAAAGCAGTGTGCGTTTTGCATATGCGAAAAAGAAACTGATAAACCACACTTAATGGTTGAAGATTCTAAAAATGCTCTAAAGAAGCTTGCAAGCTACAATAAATCAAAAAACAATGCGAAAGTAGTTTCAATTGTAGGCTCCGTTGGCAAAACAAGCACTAAAGAATTGTTAAAGTCATACTTTAACACTATTAATACGGGTATTTTTTTTACACAAGCTAATGAAAACAATTGGATTGGTGTTTGCAAAACATTACTTAGGGCATCTAGCCAAACACAGTTTGGTATAGTCGAAGTAGGCACAAATCATATTGGAGAAATATCTGAAATTGGTCGTTTCTTAAATCCAGATTTTGTTATTTTTACAGAAATTGGCACATCGCATTTGGGTAATTTTGGCTCAATTGAGTCTATTTTTGAAGAAAAAGTATCAATTGTAAGGTTTTTAGAAAATAGAAACAATATAATATACAACAAAGATAATCCTCTGCTTAGGGGCTATTTTGAAAAAGTAGGCGTAAGTTATTCAAAAAATGATACAAGTGCTGATGTTTGCATATTGGATTATAACAAAAGCGATGACTCATATATAATTAGTGTTAGAGCTTTTGGAGAGCTATTTAAACTTCACGTTCATTTTTGGCTCAATGTTTCAAATGTTTTAGCTGTAATAGCATTTCTTGGCTATCAAAAAATGCTTGATCAACATTATTTTCAAAAGGCTATAGATAGTACAATTTTACCACACTATAGAATGCAAGTTGAAAAGCTCAACAATACAAATTTTATTTTAGATTGTTACAATGCTAGTTTTGAATCAGTTAAGTTTGCCATAGATGAATTAAATACAAAACAAGGCAAAAAACTTGCGATACTTGGAGATATATTGGAACTTGGAGAACACTCAGAGAGCATTCACAAACAAATTGGACAATATATCTCTAATTTTGAAATAGACTTAATTACATACGGACAATTTGCAAAATACATTGCTTTTTTAAAAGAAAAAGCTATTTTTTTTAAAGATAAAAAAGCGTTATCTCAAACTTTAAAATCTATTTATTACAATTATGACTGGATTTTGATTAAAGGCTCAAGAGGACTTAAAATGGAAGAAATATTCAATAATTTGAAAGAGGCTTAAAGTGTTTTATTATTTATTCTATAAACAATTAATAGCTTATGCCCATTTTTTTAATGTATTTTACTACATAACATTTAGGGCAATGGCGGCAGCGGCAACGGGATTTTTACTGTCCATGATATTTTCGCATTACTTTATACCATTTTTAAAAAAACAACAAATAGGTCAAACTATAAGGGAAGACGGTCCTAAACGACACTTACAAAAAGCCGGTACACCTACAATAGGAGGTGTAATTATTTGGTTTGGATTTGTAATTAGTGTGTTATTATGGGCACGCTTAGATATAAATTGGGTATGGATTATCTTGTTTGCTGCAATATCCTTTGCTTTTATAGGTTTTTTGGATGATTTTTTAAAAATTAAAAGAGGCAAAGGAAATGGTCTAAAAGCTAAAACAAAATTTTACCTTCAGATTTTTTTCGCAAGCATTGTATCTATTTTGATATATGTGGTATATAGTAGGTACTCAGACTGTCCTGGGTGTTTTTATATGCCATTTTTTAAAAACTTGGTTTTTAATATGGGTTTTTTTTACATACTATTTAGTATCTTTGTGGTGGTTGGCGCTTCAAATGCAGTTAATCTAACTGATGGACTAGATGGGTTAGCTACTGGACCATCGCTAACCGTTATATTTACTTTAGCTATATTTGCCTATGTTTCTGGAAATCTAGTTTTAGCTAGCTATTTGAGGTTGCCTTATGTGTTTGGAAGCGGCGAAATAACTGTTATACTTTCTGCATTGTTTGGTTCATGTTTGGCATTTTTATGGTACAATTGTTATCCGGCTGAGGTTTTTATGGGAGATACAGGCTCACTTGCGCTTGGTGCAATCTTTGGTGTTATTGCCATTATAATAAAAGAAGAAGTAGTGCTTGTTATTGCTGGTGGTATTTTTGTTATTGAGACTATTTCTGTTATATTGCAAGTGGCGAGTTTTAAAACAACAGGTGAGCGCATTTTTAAAATGGCTCCAATTCACCATCACTTTGAACTAAAAAATTGGCCAGAGTCAAAAGTGATTATAAGGTTTTGGATAATATCAATTTTGTTATCTTTGGTGGCGCTAACAGCGTTAAAGTTGAGGTAGAGTATGAAAATTGCAATACTAGGTTTTGGCAAAAGTGGAAAAAGTGTGTATGAAGCACTTTTAGAAAAAAATCAAGATGAAATATTTGTATTTGATAATGGCAAATTACCCGATAATCCAAATTTTTTTGGTGAAGATAAATCTCAATGTTTTTTTGATATGCATTTTGATCTTATTGTAACATCACCAGGTGTTCCTAAGCATCATCCATTTATAAAGTACGCTCAAGAAAAAAATGTACCTATAATAAGCGAACTGGAATTTGGTTTTAGACTTGTAAAAAGCAAAGTCATTGCTGTAACCGGTACAAATGGAAAATCAACAACTGTAAAGCTTATTTACAAAATGCTTAAAAAAGCAGGCAAGAGAGTGCTTATGTGTGGTAATTACGGTTTGCCTTTAACAAAAGCTGCAAAAGTATCCAATTTGGTTGATTATTTAATAGTGGAGACAAGCAGTTTTCAATTGGAATTTATAGAGACATTTAAGCCTTTTATCGCCGTGATTTTAAATATTACACAAGATCACATCAGTTGGCATGGGGATTTTGAAGAATATAAAAAGGCTAAATTAAACATAGCAAAAAACCTCACAAATAGTGATTTTTTAGTGCGTAATTTAGATGAAGACTATACAGTCGATGCAGATAATATAATTGGTTTTTCAGCCACAAAAGACAAAGCTCACGCTATAGTTACAAAAAATAACGTAATTATAAATTTTAAAAATAGTTTTGAAATCAAAAATACAAAATTAATAGGTATGCACAATATGCAAAATATTGCTGCATCAAGCCTTGTTAGCCTAATATGTGGTGTGGATAAAAATATCATTTTGGAGGTTGCTATGAACCAAGAGACATTACCCCATAGGTTAGAATACGTGTGTGAAATTGAGGGTGTAAAGTTTTACAATGATTCAAAAAGCACTAATCTAGATTCGGTTAGAAAAGCAATAGAATCGTTTGAAAATAAGCAAGATATTGTTGTTATACTTGGCGGTAAACACAAAGGTGAATCATACTCTAATTTGTTGGATTTACTAAAGCAATTGTCAGGTGTTGTGGTGTTTGGTGAAGATAAGGGAAAAATTTTATTTGAATTAAACAAACTAAAACCTATTCCTTTGCCCGCCAATAATGTAAAAGGCGCCGTTATTGCTGCATTCCATATAGCAAAACCTGGTGGTATAGTATTATTTAGCCCAGGTGGATCAAGCTACGATCAGTTTAAAAATTTTGAAGAAAGGGGGGAGGCATTTAAAAAAGAATGCTTAGCCTTTAAAGAAGAATATGACAAAGCACCGCGCCTTTGAGCCTGTAGTTATAATTTTTTGTGCGATATTGCTAACTTTTATAGGTTTAGTGGAAGTGTGGAGTGCATCTAATTATTTTTTTTTCCAGCACTTCAATAACCCAAATTTTTTGCTAAAAAGAGATTTAATATATATTGTTGTATCTATTTTTGTTGCTTATTTTTTCTATAGGTTAAATATTGAAAAGCTAAGACAAACTATACCATTTTTGATAAGTTTATCCATTGTTTTTTTAATAATGCTTCACTTAGGTTTTGGTGAAAATATTAGAGGCGCGCAAAGATGGATAAATTTTGGCCTTTTTTCATTTGAACCAACTGAATTTGCCCGTTTTGCGTTTCTTTTGTATTTAGCCGATTTTATAGATAGAAAATATGAACATTTAAATAAATTGGATGTTATTTTACCATTTTTTTTACTTTTTTCCTTTGTTGCTTTGCTTATTATTTCTCAACCAGATATTGGAGGGGCATTTCTTTTTGGCACTGTAGTTTTTTTGGTCCTCTACGCTTTTGGTCTAAGAATGAAATATATTATCATAATCTTAATATTGGGTACCATACTTTTTTCATTTACGTTTTTGGCGCACCCAGAGCGTTTGCAAAGAGTATTGAGTTTTGTTGGAAATCACAGCTTGCCTTACCAGGTTCATCAAGGTTTCGTTGCCCTTGCTGGAGGCGGTTTTTTTGGTAGAGGTATTGGTAGTGGAAGCTTTAAAAGTCTGTTTTTGCCCGATGCATACAATGACTTTATTATCGCTTCAATTGGAGAAGATTTAGGGTTCTTAGGCGTATCGCTTGTAATTTTGTTACTTTTTATGTTTGTATATTCAATATTTTCTATAGCAAACAAAGTGGATAATTATTTTGAAAAAGCATTTATACTAGGTGTTGCTTTTGTCTTTTCTGTTCAAATATTGATAAATTTGTCCAGCGTTTTCCACCTAATTCCTACAAAAGGTACAGTATTGCCTTTAGTTAGTTATGGTGGCTCTAGTCTTGTAGTTAATGCTATGTTTATTGGTACTACGCTTAGCATTGCAAAGAAATTATAATTTGCAAATATAAATTTTTACAGTAAAATAATCGTTGTGGAAAAACTTGAATTTTTTAAAAAAGAGGTAGTGAGTATTTATTTAATAAGACACCCAGAGGTTGAAAATGCTTATTTAAAGGTATTTAATGGCTCTGTAGATGTGGATTTGTCCAAGTACGGACTAAAACAAGCAGCAATGTTGAGCGAGTTTTTTAAAAACAAAGACATTAAAAAGATATATTCAAGCCCGCTAAAAAGATGCTATAAAACAGCAGAAATAATTAAAGAGGCTACAAAAGCTGAACTGATAGTTGATCATAGATTAAAAGAAAGAAAATTTGGTATTTTTGAATCTCTTAGTTGGGAACAAATCTTAAAACAATATCCAACTGAAGCGTCTAACTTTTTGAAAGATCCATTTAATTTTAGAATAAAAAACGGTGAGAGTTTTTTTGATGTCTATGTTAGGGCGAAAAGTTTCTTAGAAGAGTTGGATTTGACTGAGAATATTTTAATTGTAGCTCATGGCGGCGTTAATCGAGTTATTATCAAACATTTCATGTGTTTAAAAGATGAAAAGGTGTTATCGATATCGCAAGACTTTGCTTGTATAAATCATTTTTTAACAGATGGCAATTTCTTTTTGGCTAAATTAATAAATGGTGTAATATGATAGGTGTTTTCGATTCTGGTGTTGGTGGGTTAACAGTTATAAAGCCATTAATAGAAAAGTTTAACAGTGATATTATTTATTTGGGTGATACTGCTAGAGTGCCTTATGGCAATAAATCTAAGCAGACTATAATAAAGTACTCTGTAGAAAATACACGATTTTTGCTGAAAAAAAATGTTGATTTTATTATAGTTGCATGCAATACTGCATCTAGTTTAGCCATTGATGATTTGCGTTTAAAGTTTAATGTGCCTATTTTTGGTGTTGTTGAATCTACATCTAAAATTGCTGCCAAGTATAAAAAGATTGCAGTAATAGGTACGCGCGCAACCATTGAAAGCAATGCTTATGAAAAAAACATAAAACGCTTTAACCCGCATGCACAAGTGATTCAAAAGGCATGCCCTCTCTTTGTGCCGTTAATAGAAGAAGGTATGATTAATGACGAAATAACGTATATGGTAGCCAAGAGGTATCTGAAAGATTTAAATGCTGAAGCGTTAGTTTTGGGTTGCACGCATTATCCATTGATAAAAGAGGTTATAAGATCAATATTGCCAAATATTGAAATTATAGATTCGGGTACATCGCTTATTAATACAATTGATAATGATTTGCTAAAAGGCTCTGGAAAGTTAGAATTTTACGCAACGGATTCCCCCCATACATTTTCAAAGATAGGTAAGCTTTTTTTGGGTGAAGATTTTAATGGTGTAAAACTAGTAAATTTAGAGGAATTTTTATGATAGCGGTAATTGACTATGATGCAGGCAATGTTAGAAGCGTTATAAAGGCTATAGAGAAAGTTGGCTTTAGTGCAGTTTTGACAAAAGATAGCCAAATAATAAAAAAAGCTGGTGGCGTCATTTTGCCTGGAGTTGGAGCGTTTGGCGATTGTCTAGATAAACTTAAAAAATATGATTTAATTGATAGTATATATTCGGCAATAGATAGCTCAAAACCATTTTTAGGTATTTGTGTAGGTTTTCAATTATTGTATGAGTATGGCTATGAGTTTGGCAAACACAAAGGTTTGGGTATTTTTAAAGGTGATGTAGTGAAGTTTATACCACAAAAAGGCTTCAAAGTTCCGCATATGGGTTGGAATACAGTTGAGTTTGTAAAAGATTGCGATATATTCAATACCATTGAATCAAATTCGTATTTTTATTTTGTTCATTCATACTATACTGATTCTGATGATTGCGCAGTGTCAAAAACGCAATATATTTGCACGTTTACAAGCGCTGCTAATAAAGAAAATGTTTTTGGAGTTCAATTTCATCCAGAAAAAAGCCAAACATTGGGCTTAAAGATTTATGAAAATTTTTGCAAGTTGTGTGAGAAAAAATGTTAGTTGTTCCAGCTATTGATTTAATGGGCGGCAAAATTGTAAGGCTATACAAAGGCGATATTAAAGAAGCCACCTACTATCCATTTGAGCCTCTTAAAAAAGCAAAGGAATTTGAAGATTTAGGCTTTAAAAGGTTGCATATTGTAGACTTAGATGCTGCTTTTGGCAAAGGAAGTAATATCGATACAATAAAAGAGATTGCAAGGCATACAACGCTTGAATGCGAAGTTGGCGGTGGTGTTAGAAATTATGAAATTGCTACGTTAATGTTAGATATAGGTGTTAAAAGATTAGTTATTGGGAGTTTGCCATTTAAAGATAAAGCTCAATTTGAGAAAATTGTTAGCTCATACCAGAACAATATCGTAATAGGTGTTGATGTAAAGGATAATATAGTCCAAATTTCTGGTTGGGTAGAATCCGCAAATGTTGATATTATAAGTTTTTTGAGTCAAATGAAATCGTTTGGTATTACTGAAGCTATAGTCACAGACATATCAAAAGACGGTACACTTGCTGGTATTGATGAAAAATTTTACGAATATATAGCTTCTAAAAGCGAGTTAAATATTGCGGCCTCAGGCGGCGTTAAAAGTATTGATGATATTATAAGACTAAAAAAAGCAGGTGTGCGCAATTTAGTAGCGGTTATTGTGGGAAAGGCTATTTATGAGAAAACGCTTGATTTAAGCCTTATCAAAGGGGGCAGTATATGAAAGTATTGACTATAGTTGAAAATACATCAACAGGAGGGAAATTAAGAGCTGAGCATGGTTTGAGCGTTCTTATAGAAAACAAGGGTCAGTACGTGCTTTTTGATACAGGTCAAACAAATGCTATTATAGACAATGCTGTTTACTTGGGCGTGGATTTAAAAAAGATTAATTTCATCGTATTAAGTCATGGCCATTACGACCATGCAGGTGGGTTAAAATATGTATTAGAACAAGTAAATGCCCCTATTTTTTCACACCCAGAAATTTTTAGAAAACGCTATTCTAAGAAGGATAATAATTTTAGATATATTGGGATTGAAACAGAGGAGTTTTTTAAAAATTTAAATGCAAATTTTAATTTTCATGAAGGACCCATAGAGGTTGCAAGCGATATATTCACAACTGGCTATGTTGAGCTTAAAACGGAGTTTGAGGAAGTAGACAAGGATTTTGTTTATGAAAAAGACGGCAAATATATAAAAGATGATGTACCAGATGATTTGAGTTTGGTTTTAAATTTGAAAAGAGGGTTATTTATTGTCTTTGGATGTGCTCACAGGGGTATAATTAATATAATCAACCATTGTGAGAGCGTATTTGGCAAGAAAGTTATAGGTTTTATTGGCGGAACGCATTTGGGACCAGCAAGCCCAAACCAAAAAGAAAAAACTATTGAAGCATTAAAAAGAGTGCCTCAGATTGATATTATTGGACCATCTCATTGTACTGGCATTAAAATGACGTGTAGGCTTTCGTGTGAATTTGGCTCAAAGGTATTTTATAACAATGTAGGAAGTTACTTGGAACTTGGAGAATAACATGCTTGCAAAACGTATTATTCCTTGCTTGGATGTAAAAGAAGGTAGAGTTGTAAAGGGCATAAACTTTGTAAATTTAAAAGATGCAGGCGATCCTGTTGAACAGGCAATAATTTACGACAAAGCCCTAGCTGATGAGCTAGTTTTTTTAGATATTACTGCAAGTTTTGAGAAACGTTCCATTATGATAGATGTCGTTAAGAGATGCGCTGAAAATGTCTTTATGCCATTGACTGTGGGAGGTGGCATAAGAAGCATCGATGATATTAGAAATCTTTTAAAAGCGGGTGCCGATAAAGTATCAATAAATACGAGTGCCGTGAAAAACCCACATTTTGTAGATGAAGCGGTGAAAATATTTGGCAGTCAATGCATAGTTGTAGCAATCGATGCTAAAAAAGTAGATGATGATTTTGAAGTTTTTATAGAAGGCGGCAGAAAACCAACTGGCAAAAAAGTTTTGCAATGGGCAAAAGAAGTAGAAGATAGGGGTGCAGGAGAAATATTGCTTACCAGCATGGACAAGGATGGCACAAAAGATGGGTATGATTTGGAGTTGACTTATCAAGTGTGTCAAAGTGTAAACATTCCGGTTATAGCATCTGGGGGTGCAGGTAGTGTTGAACATATGAGAGAAGTTTTGGAAATTGGAGCTGATGCTGCGCTTGCTGCTTCAATTTTTCATTATGGTGAGATTTCGGTTATAGAAGCAAAAAAATATCTTTCAGCACACAATATAATAGTGCGTTTGTAAGTTGAGTTATTTCTTTATTGCATTAACTATTTATAGTTTATTCCATATATATTTTTTCTATATATTTAGTGGTATAACAAGCAACCTGTATTTAAAGATCATTTTATCAATATTTTTAATCTTTATGTATTTTTCGCTTTTTATCGCTCGATATCTAGAGATAGTAAAGCCAGCTATAGCAAGCATCATATTGTATATTAGTTTCTTATGGATGGGTTTTTTAATACTGTTTGTAACATTTTCTGTGATTTTGTTAATTTTTGGTATTATTCTGAAGTTAAGTTTATATATAAATATTTTAATTTCAACGCTTTTAACTATATGCTTAATGGTTTATGGTTATATAAATGCTCAAACAATACATATAAAGGAAATCAATATATATTCAGAAAAAATACACTTTAGTAATCGTATAGTTTTCTTTAGCGATTTACATGCTGGTTTGATTAATAAAAGGAATTACGTTGAAAAAGTTGTAAACATGATTAATAGTGCTAAAGCTCAAATAATCTTGGCCGGTGGCGATATAATTGACTCTCAAATGGATGGAATTAATAAAAACATTGAGCCTTTGTCTAAACTTAATGCAAAATATAAGTTTGCTATTATTGGAAATCATGAAGTTTATAGGGGTGTAAATTTTAGTATCGAACATCTAAATAAGGTGGGTTTTGTTGTTCTCAAGAATTCTTGTGTAAATCTTGACGGTGTATCTATAGTTGGAATAGATGATGAAGCAGCATCTAGATTAAATAAGGCTGATTTTAACCAAATACTATCTTCTTGTTCACATAAAAATTTCATTATTTTACTAAAACACAGGCCATTGATATCAGATTCATTGTATGGTGATTTAATATTGTCAGGACACACGCATGCGGGCCAAATGTTTCCTTTTACGCTAATAACTAAACTGTTTTATCGTGGCAAAGATTATGGTTTGTTTGATATGGGTAAATGTCAATTATTAGTAAGTTCTGGTTGTGGCACTTGGGG
>JAVRLY010000010.1:0-28534 GCA_031960885.1 Desulfurella sp.
AAAACAATTGAAACAAATTGACTTTTTTTTTTAAATTTGGTAATCTATCGCAGATTTTTGTAAGGAGGTGTATGTGATAAGCGTTAATTTGGTTTGGCAGTTTATCTTAGCTCAAATGCTTGGTTTTGTTATTCTACTGTTTATACTTAATGTTCTTTTGTATAAGCCTGTGCTTGAAGTTATCAGAAAAAGGCGTGAATTTGTATCCAGTTTGTTGACTGAGAGCCAAAAACTTAAAGAAGAAGCAAAGTTAAAGCTCGAGCAATACAATCAAGAAAAATTAAATGCAGAAGAAGAAGGCAAGAAGATATTTAATGCTATGCTTGAAGAAGCAAAGAAAATTAAAGAAGAAAAACTCTCTCAAATCAATGAATTATTTAAAAAAGAACAATTAGCATTCTCTAAAAGCATTGAAAGCGATATAGAAAAAGAAGCCCAAAATATTGATGCTATTATAAATGATATATCCAGCCTCCTATTTAAAAATATAGTAAGAAGTGAGGGTTAGACATGAAATTCATCTATTCTTTGCTAATTTTAATCGCAACGCCAGTTGCAGCTTTTGCAAGTGAATCGGAGGCAGGCAGTTCTCATATGGTCTGGCGTGTAATTGACTTTATTCTTTTTGCTGCTTTGATAGTTTACTTTGTTAGAAAACCCATTGTAAATTATTTCAAGAATCGAAAGAAACAAATATTTGAAGAGATAGAAAATGCTAAAGCAGCAAAAGAAGAAGCTCAAAAAGCGCTAAGCGAAGTTCAAGTGCTGTTGTCTAAAATTTCAAGCGAGGTTGAAAATATTATAAAAATATACAGGCAAATGGGTGAAAAAGAAAAAGAAGATTACGCAAATGCTGCAAAAGATCTAGAGGAGATTTTTAAAAAACGCATAGAGCAAGAAGAAGCTATGATTTTAAATAAATCTTACAAAAACTTTATCAATCAAATCATATCCAAAGCGATTTTAAAAGCAAAAGAGCAGTTTTCGTCTTTGAGCGAGCAGGATTTGCGCAGTATAAACAAGCGCTACTTTACATCTTTTGGGGTTGAATATGATAAATAAAATTATATCTTTGAGGTATGCAAGGGCTTTAGAAAAAGTCTGTAAAAGCGAATCTATTAGCCTAAATGATGCTTATGAAGATTTAAGCCAAGTTTGTTTGATTTTGCAAGAAAATAAAGATTTGTTTGAATTGCTAAAAGTTTCCATTTACCCTCTGGAAAACAAATTATCTATACTAAAAAACATATGTGATGGCTATGTTTTTGATTTGTTGAAGTTTATGGTTTCAAATGGCCGCATAGGGTTTGTTTTTGATGTGCTTGAGAGTTTTAGACAGATAATGTTTCAAAGTCAAAACAAAGCGAAAGCTAGAGTAACAAGCGTAATTGATCTTATAGACAGCGAAAAGAAAGTATTATCCGATATTTTTTCTAAAATTTCAGGCAAAATACTGGATTTTGAATTTTTTATCGATAAAAATTTGATTGGCGGCATTGTGGTCGAGATAGATGGTAAAGTCTACGATGGCAGTATAAAAACTTACTTGTCAAGTATTAGCAATAGACTAAATAATCTAAGCATTTCTTAAGGAGGAGATGGATGAATATCAAGCCAAGTGAAATTAGTGAAATAATCGCTAAAGAGATAGAAAAAGCGAAAGATTTTGTAGAAGTTAGCGAAGTTGGTAAAGTTTTAAGCGTTGGTGACGGTATAGCGCGTATTTATGGTCTTAAAAATGTAATGTCCAACGAGCTTATTGAGTTCCAAAATGGCGTAATTGGTATGGCCCTAAACTTAGAAGAAGACAATGTAGGCGCTGTTATATTAGGTGAAGACACTGGCATAAAAGAAGGTGATTCTGTAAAAAGAACAGGCAAAATTACGCAGGTGCCAGTAGGAGAAGCTCTAGTTGGTCGAATAGTTGATGCATTAGGTAACCCCATTGATGGTATGGGTCCAATTAATGCAAAAGACTACAGGAGAGTTGAAATTAAAGCACCAGGCATCGTAAAAAGACAGCCGGTTAAAGAGCCGCTTCAAACAGGCATAAAGGCGATAGATACTATGATACCAATTGGTCGTGGACAAAGGGAATTAATTATAGGCGACAGACAAGTAGGCAAAACGCAAATAGCGCTTGACACTATAGTAAATCAAAAAGGCGAAAATGTTTACTGTATATATGTGGCAATTGGACAAAAGCGATCTACAATAGCAAGAATTAAAAAGCAACTTGAAGACTTGGGCGCTATGGAATATACAACGATAGTTGCAGCTACAGCATCAGACCCTGCGCCATTGCAGTATTTGGCTCCCTACACCGGTGTTACAATGGGAGAGCATTTTAGAGACAGCAGCAAGCATTCACTGTTGATTTATGATGATTTAAGCAAACATGCTCAAGCATACAGGCAAATGTCTCTATTGCTTAGAAGACCGCCGGGCAGGGAAGCATACCCTGGCGATGTATTTTATCTACACTCAAGGCTTTTGGAGCGTGCTGCAAAATTATCTGACGAGCTTGGCGGAGGTTCTTTAACAGCTTTGCCAATTATTGAAACTCAAGCAGGCGATATTTCAGCCTACATTCCAACAAACGTTATATCAATAACAGATGGTCAGATATTTCTTGAAGCGGATTTGTTTTACGCAGG
This sequence comes from Desulfurella sp., assembly GCA_031960885.1. Lineage (GTDB taxonomy): Bacteria > Campylobacterota_A > Desulfurellia > Desulfurellales > Desulfurellaceae > Desulfurella. Next base: position 2,658 of record JAVRLY010000010.1, read on the forward strand.
TATTAGGCCGGCAGTTAACGTAGGTTTATCTGTATCAAGGGTTGGTGGCTCAGCTCAAATTAAAGCCATGAAACAGGTTGCTGGCATGCTTAGGCTCTCTTTGGCTCAATATAGAGAACTAGCAGCGTTTGCCCAGTTTGGCAGCGATCTTGATAAAGTAACGCTCCAGCAACTAAACAGAGGTTCAAAACTTGCCGAAGTTTTGAAACAACCACCATTTGCGCCTCTTCCTGTATATAAGCAAATTCTTATTGTGTATGCGGGAAACAATGGCTTTCTTGATGATTTACCAAATAAGGCTCTAAAGAAATATGAAGAAGAGATGTATAAATTTATTGAAACAAAATATCCAGATATTTTCAAAGAGATTAAAGAGAAAAAAGCAATCGGCGATGATTTGAAAGCAAAAATTGATAAAGCTTTAGAAGAATTTAAGTCGATATTTAAGGCTTGAGGTAGATTATGCCAAGCTCAAGAGATATTAAAAGAAAAATAACCAGTATAGGAAAAACGCAACAGATCACCAAAGCGATGAAGATGGTTGCTGCCGCTAAACTGAGAAAAGTTCAAAACACAGCAATCCAGTTTAGGCCGTATATGGAAAAATTTCATGAAATTATTAAGTATCTATCAGAGTATACGCCGCCCCAAGATAATAAATTTCTTTTTTTAAGAGATGTAAAAGCCGCCCAGATTATAGTTGTGGCATCAGATAAAGGTCTATGCGGTGGTTTTAACCATAATATTACAAAAGAAACCGAAACATTAATAAAGAACTTATCAAGCAAGAACATATCTGTATCAATAACAATTATAGGCAAAAAAGCCTATGACTATTTTCACTTTAAAGGTATAGATATAAAACAATTTTACGCTGGTATACTTAAAAACGAAGCAAAGTTTATTGATGCCAAAAAGATTATGAATATATCCATTAAAGATTTTCTCGATGAAAAAACAGATGAAGTTTACATTATATATAATAAGTTTGTAAACATGCTTATTCAAAGGCCTACAATTAAAAAAGTTTTGCCTATTAGCTTTGAGGATGAAAACGGTCAAAAGCAAAAATATGAAAAGTTTACATTTGAACCATCCAAAGAAGCGGTTTTAGAAGAAGTATTGTTAAAGTACGTTTATATGTCATTGTACGATAGTTTTTTAGAATCTTTGGCCGGCGAATATGCGGCTAGGATGATTGCTATGGAAGCTGCTACAAAGAATGCAGATGATATGATAAAAAAGCTAACGCTTTTTTACAACAAAGCGCGCCAGGCAGCTATTACAAAAGAATTAATAGAAATTACAACAAGCATTGAAGCAATGAAATAAAAAAAGGAGTTAATTGTATGAATAAGGGTAAAATTATTCAGGTTTTAGGTGCTGTAGTGGATGTTGAGTTTCCAGAAGGTCAGGTGCCTTCTATCTATAATGCATTGGTTATAAAGAAAGAGTTTATTGAAAACGCTACATCCGATCTTACGCTGGAAGTTGCTCAAGACTTAGGTGAAAATAGAGTTAGAACAATAGCTATGGATTCCACAGACGGTCTAGTAAGGGGGACAGAAGTTATAGATACAGGTAACTATATAACTGTGCCTGTAGGCAAAGAAGTGCTTGGTAGAATCATTAATGTTGTTGGTGAGCCAGTAGATGAACTAGGCTCAGTTGATGTCAAGGAAAAATGGCCTATCCATAGAGATTCTCCGCCCCTTGAAGAACAAGCTACCACAAGTGAAATGTTCGAAACAGGCATTAAAGTCATAGACTTGTTATGTCCATATGCAAAAGGTGGAAAAACTGGTTTGTTTGGCGGAGCAGGTGTTGGAAAAACCGTGCTTATCATGGAACTCATTAACAATGTTGCCATGCAACATGGAGGATATTCGGTATTTTGTGGCGTGGGAGAGCGAACAAGAGAAGGAAATGACCTTTGGAATGAAATGAAAGAATCGGGCGTATTAAAAAATGCAGCATTAGTGTATGGTCAGATGAATGAGCCGCCAGGCGCTAGGGCGCGTGTTGGCTTGACTGGGCTTACAATCGCAGAGTACTTTAGAGATATAGATAAATTGGACATACTGCTGTTTATAGATAATATATTTAGGTTTACACAAGCAGGCAGTGAAGTTTCTGCTCTTTTGGGTAGGATACCTTCAGCTGTTGGTTACCAGCCAACGCTTGGCACAGACATGGGTGAGCTTCAAGAGCGTATTACATCTACAAAAAGCGGTTCTATCACTTCAGTTCAAGCAGTATACGTGCCAGCAGACGATTTAACAGATCCAGCTCCAGCTACAACATTTTCTCACCTTGATGCTACAACTGTTCTTTCAAGACGCCTAACAGAACTTGGTATATATCCGGCAGTTGACCCGCTTGACTCAACATCAAGAATCCTCGATCCATATGTGCTTGGCGAAGAACACTACTCAGTGGCAAGAAATGTTCAAGAGATACTGCAAAGGTACAAAGAGCTTCAAGACATTATTGCAATTCTTGGTATGGAAGAGCTTTCTGAAGAGGATAAGCTGATAGTAGCTAGAGCTAGAAAAATTCAAAGATTTTTATCTCAGCCATTCTTTGTTGCAGAGCAATTTACGGGCATGAAGGGTAAATATGTTAAAATACAAGATACAATAAAAGGTTTTAAAGGCATCATAGATGGTTTATACGATGAATTGCCAGAACAAGCATTCTACCTTGTAGGAACCATTGAAGATGCTATAGAAAAAGCAAAAACGCTTAAGGGGTAATTATGGATAAAATACTTTGCACAATAGTTACACCTGAAAAAGTTATAGCAAGCAAAGAAATCGACCAGGTAATAGCCCCAGGCGCAAGCGGTGAGTTTGGCATACTGCCAAACCACGTGCCTTTTATCAGTATATTGGATATAGGGGTTATAAAGCTTTTATATGAAAATATGCAAGATAAGTATGTAATTGGAGGTGGATATTTAGAATTTGATAACAACAGCGCGAATATTCTTTGTGATGAAGTATTTAGTAAAAACAATATTACAAAAGAAGAAGCTTCTAAAGCGCTAAACGAATTAGAATCAAAATTAAAAGAAGAAACGCCAAATACGCCGGAGTATGAAAGCATATACAAGGATTTAATGAAGTACAGATACATACTAAATGTTTTATTTGAAGGAGAAAAATAATGTCTTCTAGCATTGGGTTTGAACATATTGGTGCTATAGCTATTATTGTTTTGGGTGTATTACTTGTAATGTCAATTATTTCATGGACTATTATGATTTACAAATGGATACAATTATCATCATTAAAGTCTAGAAATAATGTGTTTTTGGAAAGATACATAGATGGCGAAAGTGAAAGTACCCTTAATAGTTTTGCACGAATAAATGAATCTTTGAATGCAAAAGTTTATATGTTAAGTAAACAATCATTGTCTGTTTCAAAAGCTTATTTGACAAAAGAAGTTAATCATTTAGAAAGGGGTTTTAGTATTTTAGCTTCCGTAGGTTCAACAGCACCTTTTATCGGATTGTTTGGTACAATATGGGGTATTATAAATTCTTTTAGAAGTATAGGTTTGTCTGATTCAACGAGCATAAGTGTAGTAGCGCCTGGTATATCAGAAGCATTGATTACAACTGCGGCTGGTATATTTGTAGCAGTAGTAGCAGTAATTGGCTATAACTTACTCTATTCTTTATATACTTCAATAATTAGAGAAACAGAAAATTTTTTAGAGGCTATTAAATGAAATTTAATGGATCAAAAAGTATTTTTTCAGACATTAATATAACGCCATTAGTTGATGTAATGTTAGTACTGCTTGTAATTTTTATGGTTACAACACCAATGTTAGTTAAAGGTATAAAGGTAAATTTACCTAAAACACATTCAGGTAGCACCAACATTACAAAAAAAGATTTAATTGTAAGTATAGACAAAGAGGGTAGAATATATTTAAACAAGAATCAAACTGATTTAGATGGCTTAAGAAAAGCATTTGAAGACAATCGTGGGAATGAAGTCGTAATAGAAGCAGACAAAGCTATTGAATATGGTCTTGTAGTTAGAATCATTGATATTGCCAAGCAAAGCGGCATTGAAAAAGTTGGTCTTGCAACGACAAATAAGTCAAATAAAGAATAAAATAAAATGAAATTAGCTAGCTTTTTCATATCTTTGCTTATACATATAATAATTATTGGGCTTCTTTTTTTGTTATTTAGAAGTGTTGTTACACATACATCGCCTACGTATACTGTGAGTTTGCTGACACCAGGTGAGGGTAGGGCAGGCAATCAAAATACTATTATGCCCCTAAATACATCACCTAAAGAAAAACCATCTCCTGCCACCATTCTTCCTCCAAAAATAAACAAAGAAATAAAAAAGGAAGAAGAACAAATTCCACAAAAAATACAAAAAACTGAAGAACAAAATAAAACAGTGGCAAAGCCAGTTAAAGAGATTGAAAAAAAACAAAAAAATATTGAAAAACCAAAAATTGAAAATCAAAAAGAAGTACAAAGAAATATACAAAACAAAATTCAACAACTAAAAGCAAAAGCATTTCAAGAAAAAATTACTCAATTAAAAGAAGCCATGCTTGAAAATAAAATTAGAGAAATTGCGCAACAGATTAAAGAAAATTCGCAGAATCAATCAGGTATAGGAAATATTAGAGCACAAGGAAGTGGAGTAGGAAGCCAAGATAAACTTTTTTCTGATTATTTGTCTGTAGTACAAGGTATAATTCATTCTAATTGGTTTGTTGACCAAAATTTATTGCCCAACAATAAATTAGTAGCACGCGTTGAAATCACAATTGATCCAAATGGAAAAATAATTAAGGCAAATATTATAAAATCAAGTGGAAATCTATACTATGATAGAACTGTTATAAATGCAATCAACAGCTCTACTTTACCACCTGTGCCACAGAGATATTTAAATGCTCGAAATGATCTTGACTTAGTTTTAAATTTCTTTATAAAAGATTAAGGAGGCATTGGAAATGAGAAAAATTGTATTTTTAGTTATATCTTTTTTTTTGGCGGTAAGTTCTTCTTATGCTCAAAATTATGAACTAAATATTACGAACCCAAATTACCAGAAAATAATAATAAATGTTTATAATCTCGAATCTTCTAATCCCGAGCTAGCAAAAAAAGTAAAGAATGTGATAGTAAGAGATCTAAACATGAGTGGTTTTTACCAGGCAAATAATATTAATTCTACTCTTAGCAATCCTTCAGATATTAATGGTTGCAATTATGCATTTTACGGTAGCGTAAGTGGCAGTGACAACAATGTTATATTGAATGCTGAAGTTTACAATGTACAAAATCAAAAAGTTGTTATAAATACAAAAATTACATCCAACAATTTTGCTTGGGTTTCGCATAAATTAGTTGATAATTTTATGTTATATGATACTGGCATATATGGTCCATTTGAGAGTAAAATTATATTTTCAGCGGGAAACCGTAAAGTTAAGAATTTATATATAGCTGATTTTGATGGAGAAAATATACATCAAATTACACAATACAATACTAATTTATTGCTTCCAATGTGGACTACTGACAATGAAGTTAGTTTTACTGGCTACCTAAAGCAATATCCAAGCGTATATTTATTGAATTTGTCTAATGCCCATCTTACAAATCTATACTCAAACTCGAATTTTAGCGAAAATGCCACATATTATAAAAATGGCTTATATGCAGTCTCAATCAATAAAAACTCTAATATAAATATTTATTTGGTAAATAAATCCGGTCAAATCGAAAAACAATTGACAAATAATAATGGCATTGCTATATCACCGTATTTTACACCTGATTTATCAAAAATGCTCTATGTTTCAAACTCAGAAGGCTCACCCCAAATTTATTCTTTAGATTTGGGTTTAGGTGTTTCAACTAGATTAACGTTTGATTGCCCAAATTCACAGTCACCTGCTGTTTCGCCAGACGGCACAAAGATAGCTTATATTTGTGCAGGTTCAAATTTTTCTTTAAATATAATGGGTATAAATGGCGGAAATAGTGAAAATATCATAAGTTCTTACTACATTGATTCTCCTAGTTGGTCGTATGATTCAAGGTACGTCGCCGCCTATGGAAGTATTGACTCTAAAGAAGGAATATATATAATTAATACAATTAATGGTAATTTTTCACTTGCAATTGGAGCTAATAAGTTGTATTCTGATTTTGGCGGATTAGATGTTAGTAAAAAAATAAATTAAGGAGGTATTGTTATGAAAAAGACTTATCTTTCACTTGCAGCAATTGTTAGTGCATCGTTTTTGGCTTACAGTTGTAGTTGCACAACACCAAAGAAACCAGTAGCCGAGGCACCGGCGCCTGTTAAGCAAGAAGTTCAGCAACCAGTTGAAAAAGCAGCACCAGTAGCTCAACCGCAGGTAAATGAAGAGGAAATGCTAAAGGAAATCTTTCAGCGTATTCACTTTAACTTTGATAAATCAAACTTAACGCAAATTGACAAATGGGGTATAAATCAAAATGTTCCAAAAGTTTTAGACGGTATAGCTGATTATATGGCAAAAAATCCTGCTATTAAGGTTAAGATTGAAGGTAACTGCGATGAGCGTGGTACAGAAGCTTACAACTTGGCCTTAGGTCAAAGAAGAGCAGATTCTGCAAAGAATTATCTAGTAATGCATGGCATAGCAGCAGATAGAATTGAAACACTTAGCAACGGCAAACTAAAGCCAGTGGATCCAGCTCACAATGAATATGCTTGGGCTAAAAACAGAAACGATCAGTTTGTTATTTTATCAAAATAATTTTTAGGTGAGACTATGAAAAAGGTCTTAGTAGCTTTTGGTGTTGTACTTAGTCTATCTTGTAGTGCTTTTGCTCAAGAAAATCCATATAGTTCGCAGTTAGATCAAATATCAAAAAATACGCAAGATATTAAAACACTTCAGTCTAACCAAGCAAATCTATATCTAAAAATTGAAGATCTACTTGTAAAGTATGGTGAATTAAAAGGCAGAATAGATGATTTAGCAAGGAAGATTGAAAACTTGCAAAACAACAGTGGTTCTTCACCAGAAATTAAAAGTCAGCTTGACAAATTACAAGCAGAAGTAAGTGCTCTAAAGCAGCAAGTTTCACCTCAGGCCTTACCATCTACTCAAACTGTTACTCCTCAAGCATCGACTATTTCGCCAGAAGAATCTGATTTTAAAAAAGCAAAAGCTCTATTTGATTCTAAAGAGTACAACCAGGCTATTAAGGCCTTTAGCAGTTTTCAAACAACATACAAGAATTCAAAATTAAACGACCAAGTTTTATACTACATAGCTGATAGTTACTATAACCTAAAAATCTATGATAAAGCTATTATTAATTTTGACCAAATTGTTAATGCATATCCGAAAAGCAAGATTGCAAGCAAAGCTATGCTAAAAGAAGGTTTATCGTTTATTAATCTTGGGGATAAAATTGATGGGCGTTTCTTACTAGAAAAAGTTATAAAACTCTATCCTAATTCACCAGAAGCCAAAGAAGCAAAAATATACCTAGATAAAACTAAATGATAAAATGATAGAGACAATCAATTCACCTAGTGATTTAAAAAAGTTAAATCTAAAAGATTTGAGTATATTATCAAATGAGATTAGGGGTCTTATAATTGATGTTGTATCTAAGAATGGTGGGCATTTAGCATCTTCTTTGGGAGCAGTTGAATTAACGCTTGCTTTGCATTATGTATTTAATACACCAAAAGATGCAATTGTTTGGGATGTAGGTCATCAAGCATATGCGCATAAAATTATCACTGGCAGAAAGGACGTTTTTAAAACGTTGAGAACTTATTGTGGCATAAGCGGTTTTCCTAAAATTACAGAAAGTGTATATGATACGTTTAATGTAGGCCATGCAAGCACTGCTGTGTCTGCTGCTTTAGGCATGGTTACAGCAAAGGATATACTAAATGTTAAAGAAAAAGTCATAGCTGTCATTGGTGATGGTGCTTTAACCAGCGGCATTACGTTTGAAGCATTAAACAATTCTGGAGAGCTAGACAAAGACTTAATCGTAGTATTAAACGATAACAAAATGTCTATATCAAAATCTTTGGGGGCAATATCCACATACCTAACAAAAAGGTTAACAGGCCCTACTTACAATACCCTAAGAAAAGAGATAGAAAAAGCCATCAAAGGTTTTCCTGTTTTGAATGAGCCTGCTTTAAGGTTGGCGAAAAAAATTGAAGAATCTTTTAAATTTTTCTCGCCTGGGCTATTATTTGAGGAATTTGGGTTTAAATATTTTGGCCCTATTGATGGAGAAGATATAGAAAATTTGGTTACAATATTTGAAAATGTCAAGAATTTAAGAGGTCCAATATTTGTTCATGTACTAACAAAGAAAGGCAAAGGTTACAAGTTTGCAGAAGAAAATCCATCAAAATTTCACGGCATCGGTCCTTTTGATATAGCAACTGGAAAAACATTAGATGAAAACAAAGCGCCTAGTTATTCTTCTATTTTTGGCAATAGTGTTATTGATATTATGAAAAATAACCAAAAAGTTGTTGCCATAAGCGCAGCTATGTTAATTGGTACTGGTCTTGAAAAAGCCAAAAGTCAATTTCCTAATAGAGTTTTTGATGTTGGCATTGCAGAACAACATGCCGTTACATTTGCAGGAGGTCTTGCTATATCAGGCGTTAAGCCAATTGTAGCCATATACTCAACATTTTTACAACGTGCATATGATCAGATTATACATGATATAGCATTACAAAAACTTAATGTGATTTTTGCCATAGATAGAGCAGGTATAGTGGGAGATGATGGAGAAACCCACCAAGGTATATTCGATGTGTCTTATCTGAATCTGATACCCAATATGACTATTGTTGCACCAAAAGATGCAATTGAGCTTGATGCTTTATTGAGATTTGCAATTGATGGTGATTATGGGCCCTTTGCTATTAGATATCCAAGAGGTGAATCTGTCAATTTTGGACATGAGTTTGCGGATGCTATAGAATATGGCAAATGGCAGGTTTTAAATGAGTCAAAATCGCCAGATGTTTGTATAATCACATATGGCAATTGTGTAAAATATGCAATGCAATCTCTACATGAGTTAAAAGATAAAAATATTAATCCACATATTGTAAACGCAAGGTTTATTAAACCCTTTGATAATAAAATGTTTTTAGAAATTCTAGACAGGTTTGAAAATATCGTTATTATGGAAGAAAATACATATATTGGCTCATTGGGACAAAGCTTAATATACTTTGCTTATTTGAGTAAAAAATCAAAAATCCCAAACATTGTCCATATGGCACTAAGCGATGCGTTTATAGAGCAGGGCGAGCCAGAATTTTTAAGAAAAAAATATGGCTTATCCACCGAAAACTTGGTTAAAACAGTCTGTGATCTTCTAAAAAAATAGGTGATTTAAGCGTTATATACGTTTTAGCAAGATATTTGGCTTCTATAATGCAAGACTTTGAGATAGTATTTTTCTTTCCATAAATCGGTTGAATTGTTTTCACACCAAAACCATTAGAATTTAAAACATTTAAAAGCTCATATAGTCTAGTAGGGTGAAATGCAAGGCGATAAAGCGCATTATGTTTCATTTTTGGTTTTATACTCTTAATTATTTCTGATAGTGGCGTGTGTTCAAACTTTTGAGATTCATACTTCTTAGATACTCTAAAGCTTGACTTCGTATAAAATGGCGGGTTGCTTATAGCTAAATCAAGGCTAACGTTTGGCACTTTTTCTATACTATAAATTATTTCTATATTTGCCGTTTGATTCAATTTTATATTTTCTTTTATCAATTCGATGTACTCTTGATTATTTTCTAATGCGAAAATCTTTTCAAATGATGCATTTTTTGACAATAAAATTGCAATAATGCCACAACCGCTGCCAATATCTATAGCTACTTTGTATCTTTTTGTGTTTTCAATATTTGCTAAATAAAAAGGTTCAAAACTAAATCTGTAACCATTTTTTGGCTGATAAATCTTAAATGATCCAAAATCACACAGCTCAATTTCCATATTTTTAGACTTTTAATTTTTTTTCCCACTCCCATGCAGTTTGTATGATGTACTCTAGGCTATTGTATTTTTCTTGCCAATTAAGCAGCTTTTTTATTTTTGTATTGTCAGCTACAAGAAATGGCGGATCACCTTGGCGCCTTGGGGCATTAACTACTTTAAAATCAATTTTTGTAATTTCTTTTACTTTATCAACAACTTGTTTTACAGAGTAGCCAATACCATATCCTACATTGAAAATTTCATTTTTAACTCTATTTTCTGTGATAGCCTTTAATGCGTAAATATGAGCTAAAGCTAAATCATCAACGTGTATGTAATCTCTAATGCATGTGCCATCGGGTGTTGGATAATCAGAACCATAAATCTCCAACTTTTCAAACTCACCTTTGGCGGTTTTTAAGGCTCTTGTAATCAAATGTGTGGCAAATTTATACGCTTGACCGATTTTAGCATCTTTGTCTGCACCTGCTGCATTAAAGTATCTTAACGATATGAATTCAATTTGATCTGCCAAAGCCATATCAGTTAGAATGTTTTCAATAATTAATTTTGTGCGACCATATGGATTTATAGGCAAAGTTTGATGTGATTCTTTTATTGGTTTATTTTGCTTGGGTATGCCATATACTGCAGCACTAGAAGAAAAGATTAATTTATTAATCCCATTTTTTACCATTGCCTTAAATAAGTTAATAGAATTTTTAACATTATTTGAATAGTACAATATAGGATTAGATACAGATTCCCCAACTTGAATAGAAGCTGCAAAATGGATTATTGCATCTGGTCTATATGTGGCGATTGCTTTATCTATAGAATCAAAATCGCATAAATCTCCAATAAATAATTCGCTTCCAAGCAATGCCCATTTGTGACCTGTTGATAAGTTATCAAATGTTAATGTATCTATACTTTCATCGTTTAGTGCTTTAATTGTATGCGAACCAATATATCCAGCACCACCTGTAACCAAAACTTTCATTTCTGACCTCTATAAATTAAATTAGTTGACATAATGTAAATTATGCGAAGTTAATGTTTTTTACAAACACAACCAAACTAACTAACTGCTGGACTTAAATAACCCAAATTTTGAAACAATTCTGTTTCAAGTTTTGGGGAGCCAATTACGACGTACGATTTTTTGTCTTTTAGTAGATTTGATACGAGCCTATAATTTAAATTATGGCCTGATTTGTATGCTATATAATGGGCTTTTAGGTCATAGTTTAAAATCGATAAGTCTCCTATTGCATCAAGTATTTTATGTCTTACAAATTCATTTTCATATCTAAGCGGATCTTCGTTGACTATACCGTAATCATCAACTACCACAGCATTATCCAAGCTTCCACCCAATGCGAGGTTGTTTTGTTGCATGTATTCTATATCTCTTAAAAAGCAAAAGGTTCTTGCTTTGCTTATTTCTTTGATAAAATTATGTTCATTTATTTCCAATTCATACTTTTGTTTACCTATAAAAGTACCATCAAACGCAATTGCATAGCTAATTTTGAATTTTCTGCAAGGCACAAGAGCAACAAATTTTCCATTATCTTTAATTTTTACAGGTTTTGTAACAACGAGGACTTTTTTGTAATTTTTTTGCTCAACAAATGAGGCATTTTTTAATAAATAAACCCATGGTGCGCTTGAACCATCAAGTATCGGCACTTCTTCATTATCTATTCGTATAATGCAATTATCAATATTTAATGCATATAAACTTGCAAGCAGATGTTCAACGGTTTTTACATATACACCATTTATTCCTAATGTTGTAGATAAAGTTGTATCAACAACGTTGTTTTGATTGGCTTGGATAAAAACATTTTTGTCAGTTCTATGAAATAAAATACCAGTATTTTCTTGAGCCGGTTCTATGATAATATCTACTTTTTTACCTGTATGAACGCCTATTCCCGATACCTTAATAATTTCTTTAATGGTCCTTTGTTTTCTCAATTTATACCTCCTGTAACCATTTTGTAAAATTCACCAAACAAATACGCCGAATCGTGTGGTCCTGCACTTGCTTCTGGATGGTATTGGACAGCAAATATCGGTAAATCTTTATGTTTAATTCCTTCTATACTGTAATCATTTAAATTTTTATGTGTTATTTGAAAGCCACTATGTTTTAGAGCATTTTCTTCTACAGCATAATTATGGTTTTGAGTGGTTATTTCAATTTTTCCTGTAATTAAGTTTTTTACTGGATGGTTTGCTCCGTGATGTCCAAATTTTAATTTGTAAATTTCTGATTCGAATATTCTTGCGATTATTTGCAAACCAAAACAAATTCCAAATGTTGGATATTCTAAAATTATTTTTTTTATTTCCTGTATATGTTCTTTCTTAAGGCCTCTTGGATCTCCTGGTCCATTCGATAAAAATATAGCATCTGGAGATAAGCTTTTTACATAATCATACTTAGAATAAGCATTTATTATTATTACTTCGAAGCCTACGCTATATAAATGTCTTAAAATATTACTTTTTGTCCCAAAATCATACACAATGACTTTTGGTTTTTTAGAACTATGTTGCGCTTTTGTCTTGTTTTCAAAATTAAATTGGTATAAAGGCTCTTTCCATTCTTTGGTTGATGTGCACGTCACATATTGAACCAAATCTTTTCCTATAATTGTGCCTAAATTTTTTGAATGGTCTATCAGTTCATCTTTTGTGAAATCTTGAGTTGTAATCATACCCATCATACTACCAGACTCTCGTAAAATTTTTGTCAAATATCTTGTATCTATGTCTGAAATTCCCACTATTTTGTTAGCCATTAAATATTCTTCAAGTGTGTATTTGGCTCTAAAGCTTGAAGCTATGTTTGATAATTCTTTTATAATAAAACCTTCAGCCATAGGTTTTTCGCTTTCAATATCAATATCATTTGCACCATAATTACCAATTTGTGGATATGTCATAAGTATAATCTGACCTTTGTATGATGGATCCGTTAATATTTCTTGATAACCGCTCATGCTAGTATTAAAAACTACCTCGCCTATTGTAGTACCATCTGAGCCAATGGAACAACCTTCAAAGATTGTTCCATTTTCTAACACTAAATAAGCTTTCTTCATTTTAATAACCTTTTGTTTAATTCTTGTTCATATATTTGGTTAAATGTTACATCCCACTCTATGCTACCAGCTATAAGTTTCTTTTTCTTTTTAATCTCTTCCAATGCGGCCTCGTAGGCTTGACTATTTATATTAAAATAATCTTGAATAACATTTTCAATCTCAGATAGTAAAATATCTCTCGATGCCAAAAAGTCAACTAGTTTATTACTTTCTAAATCTTTTACTATATTTCTTGCAATGTTTCGTATCCTATCTTTGGAATATTTCATAAAACAAAACCTTCTTTTTCTGCAATCTTTCTCTTCATCATTTGAAAAAATTTTGTTTGATCGATATTTTCTTGTCTAATTTGTTCTGAGTAGTTTTCAATATACAATAGTGTTTTTTGATCTATTTCTTTTTCTTTTAACACATCTTGTTTTAAAGTTTTTTTAACGAAATCTATAATAACCATCTTATCTTTTTTTAATTGAACTAGACCTTTTTTTATCATTGTGTTGACTATTTTATCCGATATAAAACTTATTTCTTTTTCGTTTAATGCCATTTTAACACTCCATTTTCTATATTTAACCGCTTTTTAGCAGTTGCGAAAATATATAAGAACATAAGTTTTTAACTTTCCTTGTTCCTTATATAAGTCGGTATATCAAATTTATCCTCAATTGGCATTTCAGATATTTTCCTTATTTCGTTAAAATATTCTTTATCTATATTTCTATACCGTATATTGCCTTTTTTTGTCAAATTAGTTTTGCCTTTTTCTTCGAAACCAGTTGCAATAATAGTTACGCGAACCTTTTCTTCTATATTATCGTTAACAATAAAACCATATTTAAAAATAGCTTGTTCATTCATGGCATTTTGTATTATGCTGGCTGCTTCTTCCAATTCCTGCAAACCAAAATTACTGCTAGCTGTGATATTCATAAGAATACCTTTGGCGCCTTCTATGCTAGTATTTTCAAGCAAAGGATTTGATATGGCCATTTCAGTGGCTATTTTTATACGATTATCGCCTGTTGCTTCACCAATTCCCATCAAGGCAATGCCCTTTTCGCTCATAATTGTTTGGGCATCTGCAAAATCAATATTGATAATAAACGAAGTATTGTCTGAGGGTTTTTGAACTAATTCAACAATACTTTGCACAGCTTGCCTTAAAATATCGTCGGCTTTTTTGAAAGCATCAATCAATGTTAGGTTTTTGTATAGATCAAATAATTTTTGATTCGGTACTATAATTATGCTATCAACAATTTGTTTGAGTTCTTCCAAACCCTCTTTTGCTACTTTTTCTTTATTTTTGCCTTCGTAATTAAAAGGTTTAGTAATAACGCCAATTGTCAGCGCACCTAAATCTTTTGCAACTTTAGCAACAACTGGGCTTGCGCCTGTGCCCGTACCACCACCCATACCCGCAGTTATAAATACCATGTCAGCGCCTTGTAGAACTTTTTTAATATCTTCTATATTTTCTTCAGCGGACAATTTGCCTTTTTGAGGATCACTTCCAGCGCCTAAACCTTTTGTTAAGTTAGTGCCAATTTGTAATTTTATAGGAGCAAGGGATAAGTTCAATGCTTGTTGATCTGTATTAACAGAAATAAACTCCACATGTTTAATGCCATATTTAACCATATTGTTTACCGCATTTGAACCACCACCACCAACACCAACCACCTTTATAACGGCCCCATCTTTAACAACTGAAGCATTTGTTTTTTCTTTTGTCTCACTCATTTAAAACATCTCCTTAATCCACTTCTTCATTTTTGAAATAATAGAAGAAAAAGATGCATCACCGCTGGTTGGTGTTGCTAATACATTGCCTTTTTCTTGCTGATTTTCAATTGCATACATTGTTAGACCAATAGCGGTTGAATACATCGGATTATCTAAAGCATCCTTTATACCACCAATATTAATGGGACTACCTACCCTTACCGGTAGTTTAAATACATTTTCTCCTAAATCAGCAATGTTTTCCAACATCGCGCTTCCACCGGTCAAAACTATGCCAGCGCCAAGCAATCCCAAAATATTTAATTTTTCCAGTTCTTCTTTAACAAAAGAAAATATTTCTTCTACTCTTGGTTCAATAATCTGAGCTAAATCACTTTTGTATATTTGTTTGATTTTTGACGAAAAATTTCTCTGAAGTTCAATCGTTCTATCTTCATAATCACCTTCAACCATTGCTGTACCATAATTAATTTTTATATTCTCAGCTTCTTTATATGGCAATCGAAATGCTACAGAAATATCATTTGTTATATGGTCTCCACCAATTGATAATACAAACGTATGTTTAAGTGAATTATTTAAAAATACAGCTACATCTGTTGTGCCGCCGCCAATATCAACCAAACAAACGCCAATATCTTTTTCGTCTTGGGTTAATACGGCCAAAGATGAAGCTATGGGTTGCAAAACTATATCAATTACATTTAGATTGCTTTTTTGACAACATTTTATGATGTTTTGTATATTAGATACTACGCCTGTTACAACATGCACTTTGGCTTCAAGCCTTGTACACGACATACCCAGAGGTTCCTTTATGCCAGCTTGTTCATCAACAATAAATTCTTGCGGTATAATGTGAATAATCTCTCTATCTGGTGGTATAATAATAGCCTTTGCTCCATCTATAACCCTTTTAATGTCAGCTTCTGTTACTTCATTGTCCTTTACAGCTATTACACCTGTTGAGTTATAAGATCGTATGTGACTGCCTGAGATACCTGTAAAAACATTAGTGATTTTAATCCCACTCATTTGTTCAGCTTTGAAAATTGACTTTTTAATGGAGTCAACAGCTTGGTCTATGTTTATTACAATACCTTTTCTTAATCCGGAAGATGGGTTTGTGCCTATACCTATTATTTTTAACTCTGGCGCCTCGTATTTGCCAACCACAGTACACACTTTCGTTGTGCCTATATCCAATCCTACTATAATTCTACCACTATCTTCCACTGTTTATCTCCTTTGTATTCCATTTTATTATTATTCTATCTGGGTAACATATAGAAACACTTTCAATCTTTTGTATGTCAGGTAGCAATTTAGGCCAAATTATTTTAAATCTTTCTATAGATTTATCATAATCACAATTTTCCATATTAGCTTTTACCATAATACCATTTTCTAGAAAAACATCAAATTTATTACCTACCATACTAATATAACTAATTTTTTCTAATTTGTCTAACTTTTTGTAAAGTTTAACAAGTCCTAAGACAGTGTTTTTATTATTTATTTGTGGTGTTAGATTTGACATTTTTATATGTAAGATTTTATTTGTTTTTATTTTTTTCGGATCAATACTATCTGTTATATATTGACCATTTTCTGCAAAAAGCAATTGTCTATTGTTAAACTCAATTATGCATAAAGGTTTTTTTTCTTTAATATCTATATATAATGTATCGGGTTTTATAATAGCAACGTTTGCATAAGCTATAAAAGGATTTTGCCTTAATTTATTATAAACCTCTATTTGAAGTTGTTTGCTCAGTTTAGTATTATTATCAATTTTGAGGCTGTTTATAAGATAATTTGAATTTATAATATTGTTACCTGTTACATATATATATTTGATTTTTTTTTCCTCAAAATTTTTTAAAAAGTAGAAACCTTTATATATTGAATACGACACAATTAAAATTAAAATTCCAAATAAAATAGATATTGTAAAAAATTTTTTTATATTTGATGATTTTTTATTTGTTTTTTTGTAAGACTTAAAATTTTTAAAATCCTTCATAAGCTGATTTTAATATTCTATCAACCAACATCTCAAAACTTATATTTATACTTTTTGCTGCACTTGGCAACAAACTTGTTTGAGTCATGCCAGGTATAGTATTTACTTCCAACACATATGGCACATTTCTTTCTATTATCATATCAATTCTGATGGCTCCCTTGCAATAAAGCGCCTTATAGATTGTTTTGCCTATTATATTAATTTCATCAATTATAGATTTGTCTACCCTAGCTGGTATAATATATTCTGTTGCGCCTTTAGTGTATTTGTTTTCATAATTATAAAAACCTTTTTTTGGAGCAATTTCTATAAGAGGCAAACACTCACCATTTAGCATACTAAGCGTTACTTCAGTTCCTGTTATTTTTTCTTCAATAAGCAATTCTTTGAATTTTTTAAAAAGTTCAATGCATGCAATTTCAAGTTGAGTTTTATCGTAAGCGAACTCTATACCAATTGAAGATCCTTCATTGTTAGGTTTTATGCATAATGGAAAGCTGACAATGTGTTGAATATCATTTATGCTTTTAACCAAAAAAGCTTTTTTTGTAGGTATATGGTATTCTTTGAGAATTGCTTTTGTAAAAAACTTATTCATACAGATTTTACTTGAAAGTGAATTAGAACCGGTGTATTTAATATTATACATCTCAAGCGCAGCTTGCAATGTGCCATCTTCACCAAATCCACCATGTAAAGCAATAAATACAACATCGGGTTTTTTCTTTACAATTGTTTCTATGCAATCTTTTTTAGAATCGCAAATAAACATTTCTGCATCGTATTTTAGATTTGATAAAGCTTGAAAAATTGCAGTTCCAGTTTTTATTGATATTTCTTTTTCTGATGAATCGCCACCGCAGACAACTAAAATACTCATAGTATAACAACCTCCTCTTCTAGCTCAATGTTAAATTTCTTATAAACACTATTCTTTACGATATCAATTAAGCTCGATACATCATCTGCAGTGGCTTTATCTAAATTGATAATATAGTTTGCATGTTTTTGACTTATCATTGCATCATTAACGCTAACGCCTTTTAATCCACACTCTTCAATTAATTTGCCAGCTATGAGGTTTTTTGGGTTCTTAAAAACACTACCAAATGTGCGCACTATATGAGCATTTGTTACTCTTTTGTTTACATTTTGTCTAATCTTTTCTTCAATTTCGCTTGGACTTGACTTCGTTAGATTTAAGGCCACTTCTAGTATAATTTCATCTTTTAAATTTGACGTTCTATATCCAAAACCAGCTTCATCTTTGTAAACGGTATGTATGCCTTTATCCAAGCTATAACATATTGCATATTTAAAGACATCCTGAATGCTTTTCCCAAATGCACCGGCGTTCATTCTTATACAACCACCAATGGATGCTGGAACACCAGCCAAAAACTCCAAGCCGGAAAGTCCTTTTGTGATTAATTTCTTATTTATTAAATTTATATGTGTTGAGCCTCCAATTACAACTAGGCAATCTAGTGTATTTATGTAAGAAAAACTTTCGGATAATTTGTAAATTTTTCGTTTGTTTTTAATTAAAATATTGCTTCCTGCGCCAATTAACGCACCTTGTTCAATTTGTGCCAAATCATTTATGTTTTCTATATAATCTAATACGCATGTGCCATATTGTTTGAATGATGTTACAAAGCTTGTATTTGTCTCAACTTGATACATTTGAGCCCAATTGATATGAAAGTTTTGTTACATCACCGGCGCCCATTGTTATCACTAAATCGCCATCTTTTGTTTGTTCAAGCAAAATTTGTTTTAGATTGTCTATGTTATCAATATATATGCAGTTGTTTGAAAATTTCTTAATATTTTCGCTCAATACTTTTGAATTAATACCATCAATTGGGGATTCGCCTGCTGGATATATATCTAGCAAATAAACAATATCAGCTAGCTTAAAACATTTCGTAAACTCATCCATTAAAGATTGTACCCTTGTGTATCTATGGGGTTGAAATATTGCTATTACACGAGATTTAGCTACATGTCTAGCTGCTTCTAGCGTAGCTTCTATTTCTCTTGGATGATGGGCATAATCATCGTAAACTTCAACATTTTCTTTTAAAAAAGAGCGAAAACTAAATCTCCTATCTACACCGCTAAAAAATTCGAGTGACTTTTGTAAATGTTCTTCGCTTATGCGTAAAATATGGGCTAAAGCAACTATAGAAAGAGAATTGGATATATTGTGCGTGCCTGGTATGTTTAATGTTATGTGTATATCTTTTTGTGGCGTATGTACCAAAAATTCACTTGATTTTCCACTATAGCGTATATCTTCAGTCCAAAAGTGAGCCTGTTTATTATGTAAAGAATAAGTAAAACAACGTTCTAGATTTAAACCTTGCGCAATTTTTGATAAATTTGGATCATCAATATTTAGTATTGCATAGTTGCTTTTTTTGATAAATTCTTTGAATGCTTCAACTTCATTTTCAAGTTTTTTGTAATAGCTTAGATGGTCATTATCAATGTTTGTTACAATAGCAATTTTGGGATTTAATAATAAAAAACCGCCATCACTTTCATCAGCTTCTGCAATAAAATAATTACTATTGCCACACATTACATTTTGTTTAATTTTTTGTATTCTTCCTCCAATTATAGCTGTAGGGTTAAGTGATGCTTCGCACAAAAGTTCTGTGGCAAGCGATGTAGTTGTGGTTTTACCATGAGACCCGGCAATTGCTATACCAAATTTTTCATTAAATAGGTATGCTAACAATTCATAGCGTTTTAAAACCCTGATATTGAGTTTTTTGGATTCAATAACTTCTATATTATCGTCTTTAATAGCAGATGATGTAATAACAAGCCCAATATTAGACTCATTTGTAATATTTTGCGCTTTATGGCCAATATTTATATGTATGCCCAAATTTTTAAGAAATAAAACATTTTTGTTTTCACTAGCATCCGATCCACTTACTTTATAACCCAGTGTATGCAAATACTGAGCAATAGAGCTCATGCCTATACCGCCAATGCCAATGAAGTAAATAGTTTTATTGTTTAAATCGTTTAAGTTAAAACCCTGATAAATATGTTTGCCCCCCCTTCAACTAGTTTTTCTCTATTATTTTTATCGTAAAAAATATTAAATTTTGATTTTTCTATGTTTTCCAGTAAATTTTCATTATCAAATATAAATACATTTGCAAAGTCATACTTTTTGATTCTTTCCAAGTCATATTGAGTATTTATCCTAAAAATTGGCTCGATACCCATAGCTAGGCTTAGTAAAGATATTTTTTCCAAAGTTTCATCATTAATCAAATTTGGGTCAATAATAATACCATCTGCTTGGTAAATCCTACTAAGATAAACCTGGTATTCTTCCAAAAAAAAATCATTTGCAATAATAGGTAAATTAAAATTTTCTTTAGCAAAAGATATATTATCCAAAGAACCATTTAATATTGTTTCATCAGAATTTACGATAAGAGCGCATATATTTTTATCAATATTATAGATCTTATTTTGGTTGAAATCTTTAAATTCTGCTATTTCATAGCAATTACTAGAAAGTACTGATTTTATATCAATAGGTTCTTTGTAGAGCATATTTAAACCCATTTCTAAAACATGCATAGGTAATTCTTTTTTCTTACTTTCTAAATACTTAGATTTTATTTTTTTGATTTCATCAATGTTCATGTTTCCACTTTTTTCTTAAGATTATGAAAAAAACAGTAGATACAATTATCATAGTCAAACATAGCCACTGTCCCATTGTAAGGCCTAATATAAAACCTATTTGCGGGTCAGGTTCTCTTGTAAACTCAATAAAAAATCTAAATATGCCATACAATAAAACAAATAGCCAAAACAGAAAACCCTCTTTTTTTATGAGTTTATCTCGAGAAAAATACAGAATTAAAAATAATACCAAACCTTCAAAAAAAGCTTCGTAAAGTTGTGATGGTTGTCTTGGAATGTAGCCACCTCTTGGAAAAGCTATAGCCCAAGGCAAATTTGATGGTCTGCCCCACAATTCATCGTTGATAAAATTGGCTATTCTTCCAAAAAATATACCAACTGGAGCAATGACGGCCACTTCATCCGCTAATTTATAAAATTTTACATTGTATTTTTTTGTTATGTAAAGGCCAACAAGCACAAGTCCAATCAGCGCTCCATGAAAACTCATGCCACCTTCCCATACATAAAATATACGTAAAGGATGACTCATATAATAAGCGAAGTTGTAAATCAACACATACCCTAGCCTTCCTCCTACAATCACACCTATTATTGAGTAAAAAATCAAATCATCTGCTATAGCTTTATTTTTAAAATAATCGGAGATTTTTATTCTATGCTTAATATAAAAGTAGCCTATTAAGAACCCTAAGGCATAAGCAATACCATACCAACGTGCATTAAATGGGCCTATTGTTTTTCCAAAAATATGAAATGGCCCTAATGATAAAGCTATAGGATTAATATTTGGATATGCAATCATTGTTTCCTCTCGTATATTATTGGTAGATTAGTTATGTTTTCCGCTTTTAATTTTGCGGCAATTTTATTTGCTTGAGTAAGACTTTTAGCTGTTATAATAACTCTTGTATATGCTGCATTATTTATTGTAGTTTGCTCACTTGATGCATTATAACCTTTTTGGATCAATGAAATCACTAAGTCTAAAGCTTTAGATCTATCTGGAAATGATGCTACTTGCACTATATAATGACCGTTTTCTGATGATTCTTTAGTGTTTGTGCTTGGTGCTTTATTAGGTTTAGGCTGGGAAGGAACCGAAGTCTCTTTGGATATTTTATTTTCTTGAATAGATGTTTTTTTAGTAGCGTTAGTTTGATTTGATAAGCTGTTAATAATGGCTTTTATTTCAGATTTTGTGCTATTTGTATTATTTGTTTGAATAGTAATTTTTTCTTGGTTAGATGGAGCTATTTGATTTGTTTTTGGAGTTTGTTGATTTTTTATGGCTGTGCTATTTGCTTGAAGAATTTGTATATTATTTGCAAGTTCCTTATTTATATTTATATTCCTAAAATAAGTAGATGACACAAAACCAACTCCATATCCAAATCCAAATGCTACAACAATAGATATAATCAGTGTCCATATTCCAACGCTTGTTTTTTGTTTGTGAGCTTGATTATTTTGCTCAAATTTAAATTTTTCTTGCTCCATGTTTTGTAACCTCACATTTTATTTTTGGCTTCTATGCCAATTAATGATAAACCTAAGGCTAAAACAAAAGCTACTATTTTGATTAAGTTAATCCTTGCACAGCTTAACTCTTTATTTTCTATAATAACTTTATGTTTATTGTAAAATTGGTGGAGCCTTTCTGCGATAATAAGTAGCGCTTTAGTAATCAAATAAGGCTCCAAAACTTTAGCGCTATCATGCAGATAGTCTTTAAATTTGAACAAAGCTTTTATTAAATTTAATTCTTCTGGCTCTTTTAAAAGGTCTATTAGATTTTCATCAAATGTTGTATCACAATCACCTTTTTCTAAAATACTCATTATGCGTGCATGGGCATATTGTATGTAATACACAGGGTTATCCATTGAACTTTGCTTTAATAGAGAAACATCTATATCTAAGTGTGAATTAATGCTTTTGGATACGAAGATAAACCGCGCAGCATCAATACCAATTTCTTTTATAAGCTCTTTTAATTCGATATATGTAGCTTTTCTTGTTGACATAGAAATTTTATTGTTTTCTTGAATTAAATTTACAAATTGCACAAGCAAAACAATTAATTTTTTGCTATCTATGCCAAGACACTCTAAGGCTGCTTTTAGTCTTGCAACATAACCGTGGTGGTCTGAACCCCAAATATCAATAACTTGCTCAAAATTGCGAGATAAAAATTTGTTTTTATGATAGGCTATGTCGCTTGCTAAGTAAGTGTATTTACCATCTTTTTTTACAAGCACTCTGTCTTTGTCATCGCCAAATTGCGTGGTGTTTAGCCACAGCGCACCATCTTTTTCGTATGTATGGCTCTTTTGCGCAAGATAATTAAGCGTATTTTCCACTTCTTTGTTATTATAGAGGCTGCTTTCATTAAAAAATACATCAAACGATACCCTAAAAATTTTCATATCATTTAGTATGTCATTCATGATGATGGTTTTTGCAGCTTCTTTGCATATATTTATGGCTTTTTCTTCATTTACACTCAATAATTTATCTTTATGCGTTTTTATTAGCTCTTGTGCAATATCTTTGATGTACTCTCCTTGATATCCATCTACTGGAAATTCTATATTGTGACCAAGTAGTTCTTTGTATCGCAAGAAAGTAGACAAACCAAGCATATGCATTTGATAGCCAGCATCATTTATATAATACTCTCTTGTTACATTATGCCCTAAAAATGTCAATATTCTAGCTAAACTATCTCCAATTGCAGCGCCTCTTCCATGACCAATGTGCAAAGGGCCCGTAGGATTTGCGCTTACAAATTCTATTTGAATGTTTGAGCTTGTAATGTTTTCTGGTTTAAAGTATGCTTCTTTTTTTTGCGATAGCAAAAGTAATTCTTTTTTTAGTGTTTCTTGTTGAATGTAAAAATTTATAAATCCAGGTTTTTCAATCTTGATATCAAAAGCGTTAATGTTATTTTCTTGACAAAATGTTTTAAAGTCATTTGCAATGTTTAGGGGGTTTTGTTTTGCTATTTTTGCCAACACCATTGCTAAATTTGTTGAATAATCGCCAAAAACATCTTCTGGGGGGTAATCAATGCTAAAACTTGCGCACTCATATTGTCTTGTTTCAAGATATTTATCAATTATTGATTTAATTAGCGACTTCATTTTGTATTTTCTTTATCTTCAAGCTTTTCTGGCTCGTTATCCTTAGTATCTTTTACTGAATTTTTAAAATTTTTTATACCTTTTCCAAGCCCTGCGCCAATTTCTGGCAACTTTCTTGCGCCAAAAATTAAAGCCACAAGCAACACAACAAGAATAATGTGAGTTTCGCTAAGCATTTTAAACCTCCTTTTTCTGTATATATCATAAGTTTAGTAAACTTGCAAATTGTATTTTATTTTGTATTCAAAAAAAATGTTGCAATTTTAAAATAAATATGGTAAAAAAACCAAGGCTAGGAATCGGGGTGTAGCGCAGTTTGGTTAGCGCACCTGCCTTGGGAGCAGGGGGTCGGTGGTTCAAATCCACTCACCCCGACCATTCAAAGCGCCCGTAGCTCAGCTGGATAGAGCAACGGCCTTCTAAGCCGTGGGCCAGAGGTTCGAATCCTCTCGGGCGCACCATTTTTAAAATGCATCATTCCAAGAGTATAGTTTTGGCTTTAAACTTCAAAAGGCGTTTTGTGCAAAGCAACTCATATTGAAGAATGTAAAGAACTTTTCTCAAAATCTGGTAAGATTAGAAATAAAGTGTTAAAGAGTCCGACTAAATTTTCAGGGGCGTTATAGTTTACTGTAAAATATTTTTAGCTCTCTTTTTTTAAATTAGTTTAAACTTCACAATTCTTCTGTAAACCCACGCATATATAGCGCAAAACATTATGGAAGAAATAATAAGCGCAATTGTGTTATTCCAAAAAATAATTGCTGGAATAGTCCCAAGAGAACAAAGAAGCCATAAAAAAATTGATGTAGCAGAATTTCTTGCTAATTTTTCATCTTTAATATTGTTGAATATTTGAGGTATAACTCTTTTGTAAATTAGCTGATGTAAGTGAAAACTTTCTCCTTGGTTCCATAAAACCTGCCTCCTTTAAGTTAGTTTATCACATGCACTAACTTTGTGTATACAGTATTGTAGCAGGACCATATCGGCTGCAATAGAAATAGCGCTAAATACAGAAAACATCAAAGCGCTAATGTAGAGAATCTGGTAAGCTAGATTTTTTGAATTGATATTCACTTACATAGGCTCCGCTAATGCAATTTTGCTATTAGAAATCAAAAGCTCTTTGCTCAAAGCAATTTTCATAATTGGTATGATAATTATACTGTCTTTAGTTGTCAATGCTTTTTTTCTTTTACACACATTACCAATTCTAGCTTATAGCTATGACTTTTAAAAACCTACCAACTTGATTTTGGACACTTTTAGACTATACTAAATTTAAAAGTTTAAATCTTTGGGGGAATTTTATGAAACAATACAAAAATATCTTTATTTATGAAACGCTTGAAGAGATCATCGAGCCTTCACACACATGTTTAGTTGTATGGGATGTTCAAAATGCTCTAGTTAAAACTATTTTTAACAAAGAGGTTTTTATTAGCTCTATTAAAAATCTTATAGACAACACAAGAGGCAAAATGCCAATCTTTTACACAAGAATTACACCACCTAAAGATGAATTCAGATTTTCTTGGCACTACTACTCCATGATGAAAATGAGAAACACTACTGATCCATCAGTGATTTCTAATTTTATGAAAAACTCAGAAGATAGGGAAATTTACAGCAGCATCTACCCAAAAGAAGATGACATAGTAATAGACAAACCAAGTGCTAGTATTTTCATTGGTACGAATTTTGAATATCTAATACACTCAAGAAATATTACAAGCATAATATTCACTGGCATTGCCACACAAATAGGTATAGAATCTTGCGCGCGCGATGCTTCAAATAGAGGGTTTTATCCTGTTATTGTTTCTGATTGCGTTTCTTCTAGCGACGAAAAAGCGCATAATTGTTCTTTGGAAAACATGACAAAGCTATTTATAGTTGAAAAATCTGATTCGATTATAAAAGCTATAAGGTGAAATATCTTTTAGAGATAATAATGGAGGATTAGGTCGATCCTGCCATGTTTAATTAGATAAATCCCGCTAAATTTCATTACTTTTTTGATTTTTTCTCTATTTGACTTATTGTAACAATGAACAGGACATTTTTTACACATAGGTTTTGGGTTTAGCGGGCAATTATCTAATTT
>JAVRLY010000011.1:0-28398 GCA_031960885.1 Desulfurella sp.
ATCAAAAGTAATTATTTATAAGCATTTAAAAAAACTAAAAGAACTCAACTATATTCAACAAGCCGATACAAAAAAGCATACCTATAAACTAAATAACTCTATGTTTAGCAGAAGATACTTCTTTGGTTAAATGAAATTATTATTGAAAAAATTTAAAATTGTGCTATAAATAACAAAAATAAAAAGGGGGATAGTGTGGAAACAAAAAAAATCTTATTACAAGAAAGTGACATACCAACGTATTGGTACAATGTATTGCCAGATTTACCAAAACAAATAGATGCGCCTTTGCATCCTGTAACAAATAAACCTCTAACACCACAAGATTTAGAGCGATTATTTGCAAAAGAACTTATTGAACAAGAATTAAGCAACAAAAGCGAGATTCAAATTCCCCAAGAAGTTAGAGAAATTTATGCTATATACAGACCAACACCATTGGTTAGAGCATTTAATTTGGAAAAAGCATTGTCTACGCCAGCAAGAATCTATTACAAAAATGAATCGGTTTCTCCAGCTGGTTCACACAAGCCAAATACAGCCATAGCGCAAGCCTATTACAATAAAAAAGAAAATGTTTTGTCTTTAACTACAGAAACAGGCGCAGGCCAGTGGGGGAGCGCTTTGGCTTTTGCTGGCAGCATGTTTGGTCTTAATGTAAAGGTTTATATGGTTAAGGTTAGCTATGAGCAAAAGCCTTATAGAAAGTCAATGATTAATGTATGGGGTGCGCAAATTTTTCCCTCGCCTTCCAATACTACAAAAATAGGCAGAGAAATTTTAGAAAAAGATCCAAATAATAATGGTTCTTTAGGTATTGCCATTAGCGAGGCTATTGAGGCAGCTATTGAGACTCCAAATACGCATTATGCTCTTGGTAGTGTCCTAAACCATGTGTTGCTTCACCAAACTGTTATAGGTTTAGAAGCAAAGAAACAGTTTGAGTTAATTAATCAGTACCCAGATGTGATTTTGGCACCTTGTGGCGGTGGAAGCAATTTAGGCGGTATTGCTATGCCTTTTATACGTGATAAAATTAATGGTAAAAATGTTAGGGTTGTAGCGGTTGAGCCAGAAAGTTGTCCAACGCTAACAAAAGGTGTTTATGCCTATGATTTTGCTGATTCTGCAAAAATGACGCCTTTATTATTCATGTATACGCTTGGTCATAATTTTATGCCGCCAAGTATTCATGCTGGCGGGCTTCGTTATCATGGAGATTCGCCAATTATCAGCAGGCTTTACAAAGATGGTTTGATTGAAGCAACTACGCTCAAACAAAATGAAGTATTTGAGGCAGCGGTATTGTTTGCCAAAACAGAAGGCATTATACCAGCTCCAGAAACCGCTCATGCAATAAAAGCAGCTATAAATGAAGCCCTTATTGCGAAAGAAGAGCAAAAGCAAAAGAATATTTTAATTTGTTTTAGCGGCCATGGACATTTTGATATGGCAGCCTATGATAACTATTTATCCGGCAATTTACAAGATGTTGAATTTTCAGATGAGCTAATCAAAAAAGCTTTGGAAGATTTACCAAAAATATAAACTAAATTGACATTTTTTAAATAAAATGCTATGAATACTTTCAATTGGGCGCATAGCTCAGGGGAAGAGTACTTGCCTGACGCGCAAGTGGCCGGTGGTTCGAAACCACCTGCGCCCACCATTTGAGGTTGATATGCAAATAGGAAGTAATGTAAATTTATTTAATTATACTAAGGAGCAAAAGATTAAAAATGCCATTGCGGCTAAAATAGATGGAAAAATTGTAGATTTAAATTATACGCTACAAAAAGATAGCGATGTTGAGTTTATTGATATTAACTCAAAAGAAGGTTTAGAAATATTGCGTCATTCAGCAGCGCACATCATGGCCCAAGCCATTGAACAGTTGTTTGAAGGTACAAAGTTCGCAATAGGTCCTGCGATTGAAAATGGTTTTTACTACGATGTGGATGTGGGCAGAGCAATAACGCCAGATGACTTAAAACTCATAGAAGCGCAGATGAAAAAAATTGTTGCCTCCAATTATCCATTTAAGCGTATTGAGTTATCAAAACAAGAGGCATTGCAACTTTTCAAGAACAAACACGATGAATACAAAGTAGAGATTATTGAAAGTATAAACGATGAAAACGTAAGTTTGTACCAACAAGGTAACTTTATTGATTTTTGCAGAGGACCACATATTCCATCAACTGGCTATTTGAAATACTTTAAGTTATTGAGCGTTGCTAGTGCTTATTTTAGGGGTGATGAAACACGACCAAGTATGCAGCGTATCTATGGCACAGCATTTGCTACAAAAGAAGATTTGGATGACTATTTAAACTTTTTAGAAGAAGTTAAAAAAAGAGACCATAGGAAATTAGGCAAAGAACTTGATTTATTTAGCATAAATGATGAAGTAGGCGCGGGTTTTGTGATTTGGCACCCAAAAGGTGCAATGCTTAGAGAGATTATTGAAGCATTTGAAAAAAAAGAACATATAAAGCGTGGGTATGAATTTGTAAGAGGTCCAGAATTGCTTAAAACACAGTTGTGGAAAATCAGTGGGCACTATGATAATTACAGAGAAAACATGTATTTTACAGAAATTGAAAATGTTTCTTTTGGAATAAAGCCGATGAACTGTTTAGGCCATATACAAGTTTACAAATCAAGGTTAAGATCGTATAAAGAACTGCCTAAAAGGTTTTTTGAACTTGGCGTAGTCCATAGGCATGAAAAAAGTGGCGTTTTGCATGGATTGCTGAGGGTTAGAGAATTTACGCAAGATGATGCGCATATTTTTTGTACAAAAGAACAACTCAATGATGAAATTATAGGTGTATTAGACTTTGTTCAGTACGCTATGGGTATATTTGGTTTTGAATACGAAATGGAGATATCTACAAGGCCAGAAAAGTCCATTGGAACTGATGAAGATTGGGAAAATGCAACAAATGCGCTTATAAATGCATTAGAAAACACAAAAAGGCCATACCAGATAAATGAAGGTGATGGTGCGTTTTATGGCCCAAAAATAGATGTTAAGCTCAAGGATGCAATTGGAAGAAAATGGCAGTGTGCTACAATTCAGTGTGATTTCACGCTCCCAGAAAGGTTTAATCTTGATTATATTGATAAGGATGGTTTGCCAAAAAGGCCTGTAATGGTCCACAGGGTGATACTTGGTTCAATCGAGCGTTTTATTGCTGTTTTAATAGAAAATTATTCGGGTGATTTTCCTCTGTGGCTATCCCCTATCCAAGCAAGGGTAATACCTGTATCTGAAAAATTTGAAGATTACGCTAATTTAGTGTATGAGAACTTGAGAAAATCCGATATAAGGGTTGATATAGAAAAAAGAAATGAAACGATTGGTAAAAAAATTCGTTTTGCAGAATTAGAAAAAATACCTTATGTGCTTATCGTTGGTCAAAAAGAGTACGATAGTCAAGGTGTTGCTGTTAGAAAAAGAAAGATAGGAGATTTAGGTTTGTGTAGTATAAATGAATTCATAGAAAAAGCTAAGATTGAATCAGGAGGTGTTTTATAGTTTCTAGAAACGATGTGCCGCCAATTAACGAGCACATTAAAGCTGATAAGGTTAGGCTAATTGATCAAGATGGCAAACAAGTAGGTATAGTAAGTATTAAAGAAGCAATAGATAAAGCTCGAATGGCAGAGTTAGATTTAGTTGTAATATCTCCAAGTGCTGATCCTATTGTTTGCAAGATAATGGATTATGGAAAATTTAAATACGATAAACAAAAAAAAGAAGAAAAAAGTAAAAAAAAGCAAAAAATCATGAGAGTTAAAGAGCTTAAAATGAGACTTAACATTGCAGAAAACGACTATAAAGTAAAGCTCAATAACGCTATAGAATTTTTAAAAAATGGTGATAAAGTAAAATTTAGTATATTTTTTAAAGGCAGAGAAATTGAGAAAAAAAACCTGTTTTTTGTATTATCTGATAGGCTAAAAAATGATTTACAAGAATTTGCAGTATTAGAGGGCAAAGAGCTATTTGAAGGCAGGAGATTAACTGTATCTTTTATACCAAAAAAATAATTGGAGGATATTTTAATGAGACTTAAAACTAAAAAATCTGCAGCAAAAAGAATTAAATTAACGGCAAATGGTTTGTTAAAAACGAGAAAATCAAATAAAAGTCATCTACTTGCCCACAAATCTACAAAAAGAAAGAGACATTTAGGAAAATCTCGCATTATAAAAGGTGCTATAGCTAAAAATCTTAAAATGATGCTTGGAGGTTTAAATTGAGAGTAAAGACAGGTATTGTAAGAAGAAGAAGGCACAAAAAGATATTAAAATTAGCTAAAGGTTTTTACCAAAGAAGACACTCCACTTTTAAAAATGCAGAGGAATCTGTTAGAAGATCGCTTGCAAACGCTTATGTAGGACGAAAAGAGCGCAAAAGACAATTTAGGAGATTATGGATTGCTCGAATTAACGCAGCTGTAAGGGAAAATGGTTTAACATATAGTCAGTTTATGAATCTTTTAAAGCAAAACAATATACTGTTAAATAGAAAAATGCTTAGTGAACTGGCGATTAATAGTCCCGAAAATCTCAAAACCCTTATAGATAAAGTAAGAGCCTAAATTGTGTTTTTCTGGAGGCAAGATTGCATGAAATATTAGAAAAATTGGATGAAAAATTAAAAAAGACTATTACTCAAGAAGATCTCAAACAGCTAAAAAGTTTTTTTTTAGGGAAAAATGGCATTGTTACAAATTTATTTAGAGAATTAAGCAAATTACCCCAAGAAGAAAGAATTGAAAAAGGTAAAATTTTTAATGAACTAAAGCATCTTGTAACGGAAAAGATAGAAAACAAATTGGAAGACATTAAAAATGCCAAAAAAAATCAAGAGCTTGAGCAAGAGTTGGATTTGTTTTTGGATGGCAAAAGTTTAAATGTTGGCAGCATACATCCAGTTAATCTTGTAATAAAGGAGATTTCAGATATTTTTTTATCAATGGGTTTTGGTGTAGAGGATGGACCAGAAGTTGAGTTGGATTTATACAACTTTGAGTTGCTTAATGTTCCAAAGAATCATCCAGCTCGTGATATGCAAGATACATTTTATATTGACGAAAATAGATTACTACGTACACAAACTTCTGGTGTGCAGGTTAGAACTATGTTGAAAAAACAACCTCCATTAATGTTTATTGCTCCAGGAAAAGTTTATAGGCGCGATTCTGATTTGACGCACTCGCCAATGTTCCACCAAATTGAAGGCTTGGCGGTGGACAAAGATATAAAATTTTCTGACTTAAAAGGCGTGCTTGAAACATTTCTAAATAAATTTTTTGGCAAAACAAAGGTAAGGTTTAGGCCAAGCTATTTTCCTTTTACAGAACCATCTGCCGAAGTTGATATTGGCTGTGTCATATGTGGTGGTAAGGGCTGTAGGGTATGCTCTTATACAGGTTATTTAGAGGTATTAGGTTGTGGGATGGTACATAGGAACGTATTAAAAAATGTTGGCTATGAAAACTTTAGAGGATTTGCTTTTGGTCTTGGCGTAGAAAGATTTGCAATGTTAAAATATGGTATTGATAATATAAGATTGATGTTTGAAAATGATTTGAGGTTTTTAGAACAATTTAGTAATTCATTTTATTCAAAAGGTTTAGTATGAAAGTATCATATAATTGGCTAAAAGAATTTGTTGATATAGATGTCAATGCTTATGATTTAGCAGACAAACTTACTTTATCTGGTTTAGAAGTCGAATCTGTCTTTGATATACAAAAAGCCTGTTTTGACAGCATTGTCGGGGAAATTTTATCTAAAGAGCCTATTTGCAGTAATCTGCATCTATTAATTGTTGATACTGGAAAAAAACAATCCAGCATAGTAACAAGCGATAATAGTTTAAAAATAGGTGATAAAGTAGGTATTGTATTGGCTGGGAGCTATTTTAATAATAATCTAGTTAAAGAAAAGAAATTTTGTAATGTTGTTTCTGAAGGTTTTTTATTATCTGCAAGTGAGATTGGTATAGAAGAATCGTCGAATAGTGTATTGTTGCTCGATGATGAATTTGTTGTGGGAAGCTACTTACGCGACATAGATGCGTTTAGAGATTATATTTTTGATATCAGCATAACGCCAAATAGAGCTGATTGTTTAAGCATTTTAGGCATAGCAAGAGAAGTGTCTATTTATTATAATAAACCCATAAAACTCAAAGAATGTAAGGTAATTAAAGAAGATAATAATTTTAGCGTAACTTTAGATAATGATTGTCCAAGCTATATTGCAAGCATTATGAATGTCAAATTAGGTCAATCTTGCTTTGAGATGAGATTAAAGCTGATAAAATCAGGAGTGAGGCCCATTAACAACATCGTTGATATAACAAATTATTGCATGATAGCCTTAGGCCAACCCATGCATGCATTTGACAAAGATAAAATCGGAACAGAAATTGTTGTTAGAAATTCTTATCAAAAAGAGCGTATTGTAGCTTTAAATGATTTAGAGTATGAATTGGATAAGGATCTTGTTATATCAGATGGTGTAAAAGCTATTGCTATAGCTGGTATAATGGGTGGCAAACATTCCCAAATAGATGAAAACACAAAACATATTTTATTGGAAAGTGCCTATTTTGCACCAGAGCGCATTAGAAAAACATCAAGAAGACTAAAACTTAGCACTGAAAGTTCTTATAGATTTGAACGCGGAATCGATCCAAATTTAAATGAGTACGCTACATACTATGCCATAGAATTATTACAGCAGTATGCAAACGCTAATCTTGTTGGTATAACAAAAAATATAAACAAAAAAAAACCCAAGAGAATTGAATTTGATATAGATGAAATAAACAATTTTTTAGGTTCCAATTATAATAAGAGCAAATTTTACGAATTAGGTTTTGATGTAGAGGAAACGCCTGTCGGTTTGATTGCAACTATACCAACGCACCGTATCGATATTGAAAGCATGGAAGATTTAGCTGAAGAAATTGCTAGAATTGAAGGTTATGACAAACTGCCCTCTACAATCCCACGCATTAAATTGAACGTAAATACAAACATAAACACAAAAGACCATATTAGGGAAGTGTTAAAGCTGAGTGGTTTGAGCGAAGTTATAAATTATTCTTTTGTAGATGGCGAGCTTTTATCAAAATTAAATAAGAACAAGAGTCTTTTATATTTAAAAAATCCTCTAACCAAAGAGCAAAATTGCATGAGAAACACGTTATTTTTAGGTCTCATAGATAATCTAGTTTTTAATCTAAACCATAATATAAAGTCTATTGCTATGTTTGAAATGGGTAGGATTTTTGACTTAAATCAAGAATATGATGCACTTGGCATTATAATGCATGGTTTTAAACCTCTCAATTGGTATACACAAAAAAACACTTTTGACTTTTACGATATAAAGGGTGCATTTGAAAGTATTTTTGGATTATTTGACTGCAATATAGAGTTTAGAATGGAAGAATCATATTTGTTGCATCCAAAAAAATCTTTAACAATTTACAATGATGGGCGCTATGTAGGTTTTATTGGTGAAATACACCCAGATATTTATGATCTGTTTGACATTAAATTTTTGAAATCCAATATTTTTTATGGCGAAATTTTAATTGACAGTTTTAATAAATTCAAGAGTTTCTATTTTAAACCATTGCCAAAGTTTCCAATTGTAGTAAGAGACTTGAATATTGTTGTGGAAAAAAGCGAAAATGTAACCCACATCAAAAATACAATAAGCAGTTTTGATTTTGTTTACAATGTAAATTTGATTGATAGGTATGATCTTGGCAGTAAAAAAAGCCTAAATTTTAGAATAGAGTTGTACTCTTTAGATAAGACACTTACAGATGCTGACATAGAACAGCTAATAAATGAAATTTTTTCTAAATTGAGCACAAGGTTTAGAGCTACTATTAGAGGGGGTTAAAATGGATTATAAAAATACTCTCAATTTGCCAGAAACGCAGTTTTCAATGAAAGCAAATTTGCCTGTTAAAGAGTTAGAAATTTTGAAATTTTGGGAAGACAAAAGAATATATGAGAAAATTATAGAATCTAGGAAAGGCAGCCCAATGTTTGTATTGCACGATGGACCGCCATATGCAAATGGCCATATTCACATGGGTACTGCGCTAAACAAAATCTTGAAAGATATTGTTGTAAAAAGTAGAACAATGATGGGTTTTTTATCGCCTTATGTGCCTGGTTGGGATTGCCACGGCTTGCCTATTGAACACAATGTAGAAAAAGAAATGGGTGCGACCGACAAAGCTACAACGAGAAAAGCTTGCAGAGATTATGCGATGAAATACATTGATATACAAAGGAATGAGTTTAAGCGATTGGGTGTTTTGGGGCAGTGGGATAATCCTTATCTTACAATGAGTTATGATTATGAAGCAACGATATACAAAGAATTTTTGGAGTTTTTAGACAAGGGCTATGTGTATGAAAGCAAAAAACCCGTTCATTGGTGTATGTCATGCAAAACTTCACTTGCTTTAGCAGAAATTGAGTATGAAGAAGATAAATCTAGTGCTATATATGTAAAGTTTGACTTTATAACTGATTTGGGCTCAGAAGACAAACGATTTTTGGGTAAAGCCGTCAGTGCTGTAATTTGGACAACAACGCCTTGGACATTGCCGGCAAACCTTGCAGTTGCTGTTGGGCCTGATATTGACTATGTTTTTGTTCAGATAAAAGAAAGGGAAGTTTTGCTTGTTGCAAAAGAGCTTTGCGACAAATTAATGGAAAAATTTGGTATTAAAGAAGCTCAAATAATAAAAGAAGTCAAAGGGAACGATTTAGAAGGCTATGAACTTGCGCACCCTTTTTACGATAGAGTATCAAAAATGATTTTGTCTGATTATGTTAACTTAGAGATGGGGACTGGGTTGGTTCATACAGCCCCGGGCCATGGTGAAGAAGACTATGAAGTTGGCCTTAAGTACAATCTCAGTGTGTATTCGCCAGTAGATGAAGATGGCAAATTTACAAATGATGTTCAATTTTTTGCAGGCGAACATGTATTTAAAGCAAACCCCAAAATTATAGAACTACTAAAGCAAAAAGACATGCTGTTAAAAGAAGAAGAAATTGTTCACTCATATCCACATTGTTGGAGATGTAAAAAGCCTGTAATATTTAGAGCCACAAGACAGTGGTTTATATCAATGGAAAAGAATAATTTAAGGCTTAAAGCCTTAGATGAGATAAAGAAAGTTAATTGGATACCTAAATGGGGTAAGAATAGGATTTATGCAATGGTGGAAAACAGACCCGATTGGTGCATTTCAAGGCAGCGCGCATGGGGTGTACCAATAGCTTTGTTTAGGTGCAAAAAATGTGGTCGCATCGTAAAAGACAAACAAATACTTGATTTTGTAGCAAAAAGTATAGAACAATACGGTGCTGATGTATGGTTTGAGAAAGATAATTCGTTTTTTTTGCCTAAAAATTATGCGTGTGAGTGTGGCAGTACTGAATTTGAAAAAGTTGAAGATATATTGGATGTGTGGTTTGATTCGGGTGTTTCGCACAAAGCAGTGCTGTACAACAAAATTAAGTGGCCAGCAGATATGTATTTAGAAGGCTCAGATCAACATCGTGGCTGGTTTCATTCATCGCTTTTAGAGTCAATTGGAACAATGGGTAGTGCTCCGTATAAAAGCGTTTTAACGCATGGTTTTGTTGTAGATTCAAAAGGTAGAAAAATGAGTAAATCAATAGGTAATGTAATAGCACCTCAAAGTGTAATCGAAAAATACGGAGCTGACATTTTAAGACTGTGGGCATGCGCTAC
Source organism: Desulfurella sp. (assembly GCA_031960885.1). GTDB lineage: Bacteria > Campylobacterota_A > Desulfurellia > Desulfurellales > Desulfurellaceae > Desulfurella. Next base: position 9,823 of record JAVRLY010000011.1, read on the forward strand.
GGATTACCGCGAAGACATTAAACTTTCAAATGAAATCATGATGCGCTTGATTGAAGGCTATAGAAAGATTCGCAATACTATAAGATTTTTGTTAGGCAATCTCAACGATTTTGAAAAACAAAATAGTTTAAAGTATGAAGAGTTAGAAGAAATAGATAAATGGATACTTGCGGAATTAGAAATTCTAAAAGAAAAACTTTTTAGATCTTATGAAAATTATGAATTTCATTTGATATATCAAAATATTACCAATTTTTGCATAAATACGCTAAGTTCGTTTTATTTGGATGTATTAAAAGATACACTATATTGTGATGGTGTAAACTCTAAAAAACGACTCTCAGCTCAAACGGCCATGAAAGAAATACTGGATGTGCTAATAAAGTTTATGGCTCCAATTTTATCTTTTACAACCGAAGAAGCTTATCAATTAAGTAAACCAGAAAAAGAAAGTGTACAGATGGAATACTTTGTGCCAACGATAGATAAATATAAAAATGAAAAATTTGTAGAAAAGTGGAATTTAATTAATAAAGTTAGATTTTCTGTTTTAAAAGCATTAGAACTCGCACGGGAACAAAAACATATTGGCAACTCTTTGGAAGCTGATATTTATCTGATTTCTAGCAATGCTGATATAAATAGCATTATGTATAACAATAGTGTTAATTTAGCTGATATCTTTATTGTATCGCATGTTTTTGATAAAAATATTGATAATGCGCTTGTGGATTACAATGATGAATCTTTAGGTTTGAATATAAAAGTAACAAAAGCTATTGGCGAAAAGTGCGATAGGTGCTGGAAGTTTGATGAAAGCGTGTCTATAAGCCCAAATCATTTATGCAAGCGTTGCCAAGAGGTGATAAATGGACAAAATTCCAAAGTTTAGTATTGAAGAAGGGAGATTTTTAGTTAAGCTTGCAAGACAATCAGTTGAGTATTTTCTAGAAAAACAAAAGTACCCTGCCATACCCAAAACTTATCCACAAAATTTAGATAAAACTGCTGGCATATTTGTTACAATATCAACATTTCCAAGCAATGATTTGAGAGGTTGTATTGGCTATCCTTATGCATTTAGCCCTCTAATTGAGTCATGCATTTCTGCAAGCATTAAAGCTGCTTGCGAAGACCCACGATTTGAGTGTGTTAAAATTAAAGAATTGGATAATTTGGTTTTTGAAGTAACAATTTTATCGCCTATGATATTGCTGGATCAAAATAGACCTTATGATGAGCAAATTGAAATTGGCAGAGATGGATTGCTTGTAGTATGTGATTATTTTGGAAGAAGTGGTTTACTTTTGCCTCAAGTTGCAACGCAGTGGGGTTTTGATAAAAAAACTTTTTTAAAGGAGGTGTGCATAAAGGCAGGACTGGAAACAGATTGCATGCATAATAAAAATTGCAAATTTTACAGGTTTGAGAGTCAGATTTTTAAAGAAGTTTCGCCCAAATCAGATATAAAGGAGGAAATTTTAAATGAAAGAAATATTTGATGTATATAAAAATAAACTGGATGAGTTTATTACATCTTTAAAGTCAACAGTAAAACAACGACCTTTAACCAAGCAATTGCTTGAAGAGATTAGAACTGAGATTAATCAATGGGGTAAAAATAATTTAAACTTAATGTTTTTGGAGCTAAAATCTGCTTTAGATTCAAAAGCAGTCGATGAAGAGAAAAAGGAATCAGCTCTTGAGAGAGCACAAAGTTTAACTCAATATGGTTTATATGTAGCTCCAATTGATCTAATTCAACAAGATGATACAAATACAAAGTCAATATACATTGCCATATCCACATTAGTTATTTCATCTATTGCACAAAAAATTTTGTTTAAAAAATTTAAATTTATAAATTCAACTATTTTTGCTTCAATTGCATTACTGGCATCAAAAAATTATTTTAGTAGTAATAAAGATACAACCGAGGTCGCGTTATCATATATTGATGATGCAAAAGATTGGTTATTGAGTGCATTTGAGAATATTTATAAAACATTTAAAGAACTTGAATAAAGACGCTTGATTTCCTAAGTTTTAGACTTTTTAGCTTTAACTTAGGAAATTTTATTTTCTAACTTTTCTATACTTCTTATTTTTTGCTTTTTAATAGCTTAGTTTTTTGAATATCGTAGTTATATATTACAACAAATTAATTATTTATATGTAATTTTCATTGTTCACATTATCAAAAAATTGCTCATTTACAAGCATAGAATTATAGTTTAGTTTGTTATCAAAAAAATTAACAAAGTATTGACTTTTTTATAAAAAAAATTAATATTTATTTAACATTAAATTAGGGGGTGTGCATGAGTGCTATTGCCTTAGTAGTAACGGCTGTGGCTTTGTATGCATTAGCGTATCGCTTTTATGGTGCATTTATTGCTTCAAAAGTATTAGCGTTTGACTCACATCGCAAAACGCCTGCATACAAATTGGAAAATGGGTATGACTATGTGCCAACAAACAGGTGGGTACTGTTTGGGCATCAATTTGCAGCAATTGCAGGAGCTGGACCATTAGTAGGTCCTGTGCTAGCTGCTCAGTTTGGATATTTGCCTGGCGCTTTGTGGATTTTGATTGGCGCAGTTCTTGCTGGTGCCGTACATGATATGGTAATTTTATTTGCATCTGTTAGACACAATGGCTTATCGTTAATTGAGATAGCAAAAAAAGAAATCGGCACCTTTAGCGGTATCTTAACAGCTATTGCTGTTATTTTTATCATTATTACAGCTTTGGCTGGACTTGCGCTTGTTGTTGTAAATGCTTTATTTAAAAGCCCGTGGGGTACGTTTACAGTTGCATCCACAATTCCTATAGCCATCTTAATGGGCGCCTACATGAAATGGATTAGGCCAAATAAAGTTCTAGAAGCCACAATTATTGGACTGGTGTTGCTTATTTTAGCAGTTATTGCAGGTCCATATATTCAACACAGCTCAATCGCAAGTGCTTTTACTTTTAGCAAAAAGCAAATGACAGTACTTATAGCTACTTATGGGTTTATCGCTGCTGTATTGCCTGTGTGGATATTGCTTGTGCCAAGAGACTACCTTAGTACATATATGAAGCTTGGCGTTATGGTATTGTTGGCAGTAGGCGTTATAATTGTTAATCCTACTATTCAAATGCCTGCTATTACGCAATTTGTGCATGGCGGCGGCCCAATTGTACCAGGCAAAGTTTGGCCATTTGTATTTATTACAATAGCATGTGGTGCTTTATCTGGTTTTCATGCATTAGTTTCATCTGGTACCACTCCAAAGATGATTGAAAATGAGCGAGATATTTTACCAATAGGTTATGGCGCAATGCTTGCAGAAGGATTTGTTGCCATAATGGCTCTAATTGCAGCAACAAGCCTAATACCAGCGGATTACTTTGCAATAAATGTTTCACCAAAGGTATTTGAGAAATTGGGCATGCATGTTGTAGATTTACCTATGCTATCACATATGGTTGGCGAAAATGTAGCAGGCAGACCTGGTGGAGCAGTGTCTTTGGCAGTAGGCATGGCTTTTATCTTTTCTAAGATACCATTTTTAGAAAGCCTTATGGCTTATATGTATCATTTTTTGATATTATTTGAAGCTATGTTTATTTTAACAACAATTGATGCTGGTACACGCGTTGGCAGGTACTTATTACAAGAAGCTTTTGGTGGTATCTATCAGCCGTTTAAAGATAAAAACTGGTGGCCTGGCATAATACTTACGAGTGCTTTAATCTCATTTGCATGGGGATACTTAGTATACGGTGGCGATATTACTACAATATGGCCTATGTTTGGAACATCTAACCAGTTACTTGCCTCTCTTGCCCTTGCTATAGGCACAACAGTGATAATAAAATTAGGCAAACAGCAATATGCTTGGATGACATTTATACCATTTGCGTTTGTTTCAGTGACTACACTTTATGCTTCTTATCTAAATATAGTAGGCAATTTCCTTCCAAAAGGCAAAATTTTGCTGGTTATACTTACTATCATGATAATGTTAACCGCCATAGGAATAATTATTGATTCGTTTGCAAAGTGGTACAAGTGGCTTATTAAAAAAGAACCTTATGCGGCTTTTGCTGCTGATGTTGAGGTTGAAAAAATTTAACTATATTTGTGGTGTGCTATGAAGATTGATACATCGGCAAAAGAATATATTTTAAAAAAAGGCGGCAAAGTAAAAATAATTTATCATGATATAGGAAATACTTGCATCGACTTTAAAACCATGCCAGAAGTATCGATGGGTACACCACGAAATTTAGAAAAATTTTATGTTTTAAGTATTGATTCAATTCAAGTTTTTGTAGATAAATTTATTAGTGATAGTGACGAGTTAACTATCAAACTGAATAGTGTTTTGGGTTTTAAGTATTTAGTCTTAGATGGATGGAAAACCATCTAAGACTTTAAGAAAAACAAATTAATTTGTGCCAATGCAGCAATTACAGCTGTTTCCATTTTAAGCATATTATCTGAAAGCATCAAACTTTTGAACCCCTTACTTGTAAGATAATCAATATCATTTTCGCTAAAACCACCTTCTGGTCCAATAACGACCGCAATATTATCAATGCTACCAATTGATAAGTCTTTAAGCGTTCTTTTTTTTTCTTTTTCATAAAACACTATTTTTAATTCTTCTTTTGAATTAATTGACGATAATCTTTGTGGAGTTTCTATATTAATTGGGAAAAGTCTTTTGCATTGCTTTATAGATTGAACTGCTATTTTTTCCCATTTTGGTATCTTCTTTTGAATGTCTTTTAACTTTAATATACAGAAATCTGATATAACAGGTACAAGTGTTGTTACATTTAATTGAGAAATAGGCTCTATAAGATCATCGATTTTTGATAATTTATTTGGAAGGCACTGATAAAGTTTAATATTTATGTGTGGACGTGTTTTTTCTACTTTGTAATCTATTTTTGCAATTAAGTATTTATTTTCTATTTTTTGGATTGTTGCAACAAAGAAATTGCCATTTAAATCGTTTGCTTCAATTTTATCATTTATTTTTAGCCTTTTAACATTTATTGCATGATGATACTCTTGGCCATCTATGAGTATTTGGTTATCTAAAATTTTACAGATAAAACACGGTAAGCTCATTTTTTAAATAAGTTTTTTTAAATTTCACCATAAATAGTTTCGTTCATTAGCTAAAATTTTACAAAAAAATTGGTATTTTTACAAGGAGATTGTTAAAAATTATTGAGTTTTATGCACATTTTGTGTATAATAAAAAAACTGGGGGAAAAATGAAAAAAGCAATTGTATCTATTGATGAAAGTGGTCGATTGTTTAATGGTAATTTTGAAGACTCACCGTTTTATTTAATAGTGCAAGATCAAAAAAAAATTAAAATTCAAGATTGTGCACTGAACTTAAGTAAACTTAATAATTGTGTACTAATAGGCAAGGATGCTTCAACTCAATTTAAACTTATGATAATAAACAAAGGCATAGATTTTATTTTTTTAGATTTTTCCAATATCAATGAAGCCCTAGACTATTATAGTCAATATTCAAACAAAATTGACGTGTTTGATACGAACACAAAAGCCTATGAAGAATGGTTTGAAAACAACAAGTATGTTTATTTATCAGAGATAGAGGCACTCAAGAAAGCATTGCCAAAACAAGGCAAAGGTATAGAAATAGGTGTTGGCAGTGGTAGATTTGCGCTTCCACTCGGTATTGGCATTGGCGTTGAACCATCAAAACAGATGGCTCAAATTTCAAAACAAAAAGGCATAGATGTATTGTACGGTATTGCCGAAAATTTACCCGTTAGCGATAATAGTTTCGATTTTGCTTTAATGGCTGTTACAATCTGTTTTGTAAATGATCCACTAAAAAGCCTCAAAGAATGCTACCGAATATTAAAACCAAATGGAAAAGTCATTGTAGGTATAGTTGACGCAGATTCTGAACTGGGTAAAGTTTATCTTGAGAAAAAGAAAGATAGCGTATTTTATAAACACGCACGATTTTTTTCTTCAAAGCAAATTATAGATTTACTTGGACAAGCAAATTTTACTTTTAGGCAATCCTATCAGGTATTATTTGGAAACTATCGAGCAATAAATGCTGTGCAAGAGCCAAAAGAAGGTTTTGGCGAGGGTGGTTTTAGCGTTTTAGTTGGTGAAAAATGATTTCAATATTGAGCAAATCTTTAACATCGAGCATATATGATATTGTTTTTTTGGCACTGATTGTATTTTTAGTTATTAGTGTTTTAATGTGGATAGCATTGCCGATAGTACTTTTTTCTATAAGAAACGAAATTAAAAGGCTAAACGAGACTATACATGATTATGTATCAAAAAAAAACAGTGATACTTGATAAAATGGGTAATTTGTGATATTTTACGATTAGCAAAAATGGAGGTAGCTAATGAAAAAAAATTTTCATCCCAAATATGAGTTAACCACTATCGAGTGTGCATGTGGTAATAAAGTAGAAGTTCGATCAACAATAAAAAATCTTAAAGTTCAAATATGTAATAAATGCCACCCGTTTTTTACAGGCAAAGAAAAGATTGTTGATGAGGGCGGAAGGGTTGATAAATTTCAGAAAAAATACGCAAAAAAATAGGAGGTTTTATGGATGGCAAGAGTGATAGCTTTGATATAGCAAGAGAGCTTGACTTGAGGAGCAAAAATGAAAATGAAGTTTACGGTATGTTAGATAGTGCAATTAAAAGTGCGCCAAAAGGTAAGTATGTGCTTGCATATGTAGATAAGTATGATCAAATTGCCAATATTGCTCAAAAATTGTCTACGCTTGGCGCTTACATAGAAAATGTCCTTAAAAAAAATGAGCGTGATTTTCTTATAATGATTAAAAATGACATAAAACAAACAGAAAACGCATAGGTTTATGGTGTTAGTTGATATATCAACAGCTACTTTTGAGTTATTGAGAGAATTGGGACTAGAGAGAGCTATTGATATATTAAAAGCTCGGGACATTTTTAAACAGTTAGGGCTTTATACAAATGATGTAGTGGTATTAAATTATAAAGACGGTGTCTTAACACTTGGGGTTTTTAATTCAGTTTGGCATCAAGAAATAGAGAGCTTAAAAGACAAGCTTATTGAACAATTAAATGAATTATCAACGGATATCAAGTTTGGAAAAATTTTAATAAAGGAGATAGCATACGACAATATTTAATATATTGTATAAAATTGGGTTATTAATATGAAAAAAAACGTATTTTGGCAGGCGGTATGTGTTTTAATTGTTTTTGTTATTTCATCTTGCTCTACAAAGAATGAATTAGTAAAAACCGAACCAACAAAAAGTGCTTATGAATGGTATAATGAAGGTGTGCAGTATTATATTAATCACAACTATAAAGAGGCCGAGCATAGTTTATCTATGGTTAACCAGCAACATCCAGGCAGTATTTATTCAAAGAAATCATACTTAGTATTAGGAAATGTTTATTATGGTGAAGAAGATTATCTTTTGGCTATAGATGAGTATAAAAAATTTATTAAATTATACCCCAATACAAATGATGCTATGTTTGCTCAATACAAAATTGCTATGAGTTACTATAAAATGATGAATGGCTATAAACTCGATCAAACACCAACTAAAAATGCTATCGAAAATTTCCTTATACTTTTAGATGAGTATCCAAATAATCCTTATAAAGATGAAGTTTATGATCATTTATCCGATTGTGCAAAACAGCTTTATATGCACCAATTATTTATTACTAAATTTTATTATGATTTAGGAAAGTATAGGTCTGCTCAAATTGAACTTGACTATATGGCAAAACACTTTTCCGATTTAAATTTCAACGATGAAATGCTATATTTATTAGCATCTACTTATTATCATTTAGGTAAAAAACAAGAAGCAATGGATTTTTTTAATGAATTAAAAAAGAAATTTCCCAATAGCAAATACATTGCGCTGTTTAATAAAGAGTTAGAAAAAAAGAGTAAATAACATGAATATGAAGAGTGTGGTTTTTTTTGCTCATTTTTTTGTTTTACAAAAAAATGCAAGCTCAGATTCAATTTTATCAGATATTTATGTAGAAGACGGAAAAATACACATAGAGCTTGAGATACCGGATTTGCAGTTGGATAGCTTGTTAATTGAAAAAAACCACGCCTCTTTGATTATTTCTGGTTTTAAGAGAAAAAAAGAAAAGAACAATGTAGCATATATAAGAGCAGAGCGTATCTTCGGCTATTTTAAGAAATATATAGATTTGCCATTTCATATTGAAGAAATAAACAAAGTGAATTATAACGACGGAGTGTTAGAAATTATTTTGGAGAGGTTTTGATTTATGAATAATAATAATGAAAATTTAATTAATCAAGATATAGAAATACCTAGTGTTTTACCGGTTGTGCCTCTTAGAGATATGGTAGTTTTTCCATACATGGTAACGCCACTTTTGGTAGGCAGAGAATTTTCTATTAAAGCAATTGATGAGGCTTTATCAAAAGATAGAATGATTTTTGCTGTAAGCCAGAAAAACTTTGAAGAAAATGAGCCAACCGTTGATCAGATAAATAATATTGGCACAGTATGTTTAATTTTGAGAATGCTTAAGATGCCAGATGGCAGAGTAAAAATATTGGTTCAAGGTTTAAAGAAAGCTTCAATTGCCCACTATACTAAAACAATTAAAGATAACGCTTTTTTTGAAGCTGAAGTTTCGCTATTGCAAGATCAATTGGCAACTAATGAAGAAGAAGAGATTGAAATAGAAGTTTTGGTAAGAACAATAAAAGACCAGCTTCAAAAGCTTGTTGCTTTAAATAAAAACATACCAAACGATATAGTTGTGATAGCAAATAACATAGAAAAAAGTGAACAATTTGCTGATATAATAATCGCAAATTTACAATTAAAAATAAACCAGATGCAAGAATTAATAGAAATATTGCCCGTAAAAGAGCGTCTTAAAAGAATTGTTAGCATATTAAATAGAGAATTACAAGTTCTTGATATGCAAGCTAAAATTCAGAAAGAAGCCAGAGAAGAAATTTCAAAAGCGCAGAGGGAATACTTTTTGAAAGAACAGTTAAAAGCTGTAAAAAAAGAATTGGGAGAAAAAGAAGATTCCGATGAAATAGAAGAACTTAGACAAAAAATTGAAACAGCAGGTATGAGCGAACAAGCAAAAAAAGAATCTCTCAAACAGCTTGCTCGATTGGAAAAAATGTATTCTGATTCTGCAGAAGCAAACGTGATTCGCACATACCTTGATTGGATGGTTAGTTTACCATGGAGTATTTCTTCAGAAGATAAATTAGATATAAAATTAGTTGAAAAAACTTTGAATGAAGATCACTATGATATAGAAGATGCAAAAAAGAGAATTTTAGAATATTTGGCAGTAAAAAAACTCAAAAATGATATGAAAGGTCCTATCTTATGTTTTATAGGACCTCCTGGAGTAGGCAAAACATCGCTTGCTAAATCCATTGCTCGTGCTATGGGAAGAAAACTATGGCGAATATCTTTAGGCGGTGTGAGGGATGAGGCAGAAATTAGAGGGCATAGAAGAACCTATGTTGGCGCATTACCTGGAAGAATTATTCAAGGTTTAAAACAAGCAGGAACAAACAATCCCGTTTTTGTTTTAGATGAAATTGATAAGCTGGGTAGCGATTTTAGAGGTGATCCAGCCAGTGCCATGCTTGAGGTTTTAGATCCAGAGCAAAATTATGAATTTGAAGACCATTATCTAGGTGTTGCTTTTGACTTATCCAAAGTTTTTTTTATTACGACAGCTAACTCAACAGATACAATACCAGGGCCATTATTAGATAGAATGGAAGTTGTTCGGCTTTCTGGGTATACTACAATAGAAAAGATGAAAATTGCAAAAAAGTATATAATACCTAAACAAATCGAAAATCACGGCCTAAGTGATTACAATGTAAAGTTCACAGATAAAGCTATACAAAGCATTATAGAAAATTATGCCAAAGAAGCCGGCGTTAGAAATCTAGAAAAAAATATTACTTCTGTGCTAAGAAAGATTGCAAAAGAAATTGTTGAATCTCCAAAAAAAGATAAATTAGTACCATATGAGGTAAATATAGGTAATTTAGAAAAATATTTGGGTATACCAAGATTTTATAGCAATGAAAAATTAGACAAAGATTATGTAGGTATTGCTACTGGTCTTGCTTGGACGCCCGTAGGTGGAGATATATTATTTATAGAAGCCTTAAAGGTAAAAGGAAGCGGCAAGCTTATTTTAACAGGTTCTTTAGGTGATGTATTTAAAGAATCGGCTCAAGCTGCTGTTTCTTTTGCAAGGGCTCAATATAAAGATTTAAACCTTGAAGAAGAGTTTTATGACAAGTACGATTTTCACATACATGTGCCAGAAGGTGCGACTCCAAAAGATGGACCAAGCGCAGGTATTACTATAGCATGTGCTATTATTTCTGCTTTGACAAATAAACCAGTAAAATCTAATATTGCAATGACAGGTGAAATTACGCTTACTGGCAGAGTGTTGCCAATCGGTGGGCTTAAGGAAAAAACATTAGCAGCTTTGCGTGCTGGTATAAAAGAAATTATTGTACCATTTGATAATAAAAAAGATGTATCAGAAATACAATCGCAAATTAAACTAAAAGATGTGAAATTTTATTTTGTTAAAGATATGAGAGAAGTTTTAAAGTATGCGCTGAAAGAAGATTAATTTTTTCGATGAAAAAATTCAATTTTGAAAATTTCTTAGCCATAAAATATATAAGTTCGAAGAAAGAGGAAAAGCTTATATCTCTTTCTTCTTTACTATCAATTATAAGCATTGCAATAGGTGTTGGCGCTCTTATTTTAGTTTTGGGTATTATGAATGGTTTTGATAAAATGCTAGAATCAAAAATTATAGGGGCAAACCCTCATATAATTGTAAAGAATTTTAATGGTATGTTTGATTTAAATCAAAACCTTATTAAAACAATAAAAAGTGATAAACTCGTTTCAAATATATATCCATCTCTTGTTGAGCAGTGCATCATAAGTGCAAATGGTCAATCAAGTGGTTCCATATTAAATGGCATAGATTTTGGCGAAAAACCATATATCCAAAAATATATTAAAGGTAGTACAAAAGGCATAGTGTTAGGCAAAGAATTAATGAAAGCTATTGGAGTGAGCGTTGGTGAGAATGTTAGAGTGACACTAGCTTATTCTAATCCTACAGCTATGGGATTTTCGCCTGTATCGTTTGAAGTTCCTGTAACAGGTGTTTTTGATTCCGGTATGTATGAGTATGATCTTGCTTTTTCGTATATACCAATAAATACACTATGGCATTATATGAATACTTTTGATCAAATAAATACGATTGCTATTAATTTGTACAATCCATATAACATCAATAAAGTCAGTATTTTTTTGGAGCATACTTTGCCAAGCGGTTATTACTTTATAACATGGGCTCAAATGAATAAAAACTTTTTTACTGCTTTAAAATTAGAAAAATTGGCAATGGCAATTATTTTGTTTTTAATAATAGTAGTGGCATCTTTTGATATAATGAACTCACTTACTATGCTTGTAATGGAAAAAGTTAAAGATATTGCTATACTTGTTACGATTGGTGCAACATCAAAAAATATTAGGAATATATTTATAAAGCAAGGGTTAATTTTAGGTATTGTAGGTACAATTATTGGAGATTTTTTGGGTTTATCGTTGGGTTACATATTAAAACATTATGATATTGTCAGTCTACCTAAACAAGTTTACTACATTACAAAAATACCAGTAGACATTACCTTAACTTACGTTATTGTTATTTCTATAGTATCTATTGGTTTATGTACGCTTGCAAGTTTATACCCTGCTTCTAAAGCGTCAAAGATGAATATAATAGAGGTTTTAAGACAGTGATTTTGATAGCCTCTGATATCAAAAAAACTTTTAAAAGCGGTAAAAACCAAACATTGGTGTTAAATAACGTAAATCTTCGTGTGAGAGAAGGCGAAATGACAGCCATTATGGGCGTGTCGGGCTCTGGTAAGTCTACGCTTTTGCATATATTGGGTTTATTAGATGAACTTGACGCTGGAGAAGTATACTTGTTTGGTGAAAAGATAAATTATGCTGACAAGAAAAAATTGGCTTTTTTAAGAAATTCTCATATTGGTTTTGTTTTTCAATTTTATTCTCTTATCAATGAGCTTTCAGTATTAGAAAATGTTTTGCTTCCTTCAATGGTTAATGGTATAATACGCATAGATTATGCAAAAGAGCTCTTATTAAGAGTTGGCATTAAGGAAGAGCTTTTTAACAAACGGAGTTATAATTTGTCTGGCGGAGAAAAACAAAGGGTCGCAATAGCGCGTGCTTTGGTAAATAAACCACAATTAATAATAGCTGACGAACCTACATCTAATGTTGACGAAAATAACGCAAAACTTTTAATGGCTTTATTGAGTGATTTGCAAAAATCGTTTTCTACAACAGTAATTATTTCTACACATAGCAAAAAAATAGCTTCTTTTTGCGATAGTGTGCATTTTTTATCAGAAGGAGTTTTAACTAATGAAGACAGTAATTAGCTTTTTATTGTTTTTTCTGCTTTTAACTAGTTTTGCATATGCTCAAAATATTGTTGAAATTAATGTAGAAGGCAACGTTAGGGTAGACAAACCTACTATATTAAGCGTTGTAAAAGAAAAAACAAATTCACCCCTTAACATAAAAGATGTGAATGAAGATATAAAAAATATTTATAATTTAGGTTTTTTTGAAACAGTATCAGCCAAAATAACTAATGTTTCAGGCGGAGTTATTTTGACATTTGTTGTGAAAGAAAAACCAGCAATTCGATTTATAAAATTCGAAGGCAATAAAATGTTTAAAGATGAAGCACTGTATAAGGTATGCAAAGTGAAAGAGTACCAAATTTTAAGCACAAAAAAACTTCAAGAAAGCGTAGCTGCAATTGTGGGATTTTATGCATCAAAAGGGGTTTATCTTACAAACGTTTCTTATAAATTAGAGCCAGTTAGTGAAAATCGCGTTGATGTGGTATTTAATATAAGAGAAGGCAAAAAAACCTTTATCCATAAGATAAATATTATTGGCAATAAGCATATTAAAACTGATGATATATTGGATGTTATGAAAAATCACAAAAAATATGGTCCGTATATACTTACTTTTTTACCTTGGTTTTATACTGGTAGATTAAATCCTCAAGATCTTGATTCAGATATACAATCAATTAGGGATTTATACCTTTCAAAGGGGTATGCAGATGTTAAAGTAAATGGGCCGACTGTAAGTATAGAACCTGATACTGGTTATATCGATATAGATATATCTATCGATGAAGGAGCAAAATATACATTAAAGAGTTTAAAATATGAACATATTGAGCCTTATACACTAAAGGAACTTGAAAAGATAGTTAAACTTAAAGTTGGAAAAACGTTTAATGGTGTGCAACTGCGAAAAGATATAGAAAATCTCACAACAGCATATGCAGACAAAGGTTATGCTTTTTGTGACATTAACCCAATAGTGACGTTGGATAGGCAAAACCATACAGTAGATGTTACATTTGACGTTAACAAAGGTGATAAAGTTTATATTCATAGAATAGAGATTACTGGCAACGACAAAACATGGGATAATGTAATAAGAAGAGAAATACGTCTTGATCAGGGCAGTTTATATTCCGAGTCTAAAATAAAAGAATCTAGAGAAAAAATTTACAATACAGATTATTTTGACGATGTAAAGATTAGTACAGAAAGAGTGCCGGGCAAGAACGAAGTCGATATGAAAGTAAATGTCAAAGAAAAGATGACTGGTATGTTATCGCTTGGATTGGGATATAGCTCTTACTACAAAGTAGGCGTGATGGGCTCTGTAACACAAAGAAACCTATTTGGTTCAGGAATTTATGCTAAACTTTATGCAAATATGTCAGCAAATAGTCATTTCTTTGATTTGAATTTAGTCAACCCATGGGTTAATAATAAGCCTATATCACTGGGCATGGATTTGTACAATATGATGTATTACGGGTACGATTATGATCAAAGGACATATGGTGTAAAATTTACAGCTGCTAAAAGATTTTACGATGATCAGTTAAGTGTTGGCGCATCGTATTCTTTATCTGAAAATAAAATTGATATAACAACATCTACACCAAGCTATTACTTACAGCAAGAGCAAGGCACCAATATAGAAAGTACCGTTACACCGTTTATAAAGTGGAGTTCAATTAATAATACAATTTTCCCAACTAAAGGAACAATTGCTTCATCCAGTTTAGGTATAACGGGCTTTGGTGGAAATACAAGGTACATTAAATGGGATAATACTGTTGAGTATTTTCACCCAATATTTTGGGGAATGATAGGTCATTTGAAAGGTAGCATTGGCTTTGAAAAAGGTATAGGCGCCAAGGGTGTACCACTTCAAGATAGGTATTTTTTGGGTGGCATAGATAGTTTGCGAGGCTTTGATTATGGAACAGTTAGTCCAACTGATGAATATGGGAACTATATTGGCGGTACAAGAGATGCATATGGTCAAGCTGAAGCAATCTTCCCATTAGTTGAGGCATTAAAATTATACGGTGAAACTTTTTTTGATATAGGTAATTCATGGCTATACTCGTACGATTTTGGCAATCTTAAAAAAGATGTTGGTGTTGGAATAAAATGGATATCGCCACTTGGACCTATTAGGGTTGAGATTGGGAAAAATCTAGCGCCTAAAAATGGTGAAAAATCATATGTGTTCCAGTTTTCTATGGGAGCTTTATTTTAAGTTAATATAAGGAGGGAATGTGGGTTTATGAGAAAAATTTTTTTGGGTTTTGTTGTTATTATAGCTTTATTTGCATTTAATAGTAGGGCTTTGGCGCTCAAAGTAGCTGTTGTTGATTTAAATAAAGCACTTCAGGACTGTCAAGCTGGTATTGATGCAAAGTCTATGCTACAAAAGATTATTGAGGCGAAAAAGACTGTTATTGACAACAAACAGCAAGAACTTAATACTTTAGCTCAGAAAATTCAAAACCAATCAACACCGAAGAAAGACAAACAGCAATTAGAAATTGAGTATCAATCGAAATTGAGAGATTTAGACCGATATAAAGCTGATGCTACAGATGATGTAGTATCTAAAGAAAGAGAATATACGCAAAATATTATAAATGGTTTAGTTGAGACGGTAAAAAATATTAGTCAAAAAGAAGGCATTGATTTGGTTTTTGAAGTACATCAGGGTTTAGTGTATTGGAACGATGCTTTAGATATTACATCTCAAGTTATTAAAGAATACAATAAAATATATGAGCAAAGCAAAAAATGATTAACGCTAAACAATTATCTGAGATTATTAATGGTATATACATCGGCAAAGATGATATAAACATAGATGGTGTTGCAAGCCTAGAGCGCGCTGATAATCATAAAGTTAGTTTTTTATCTAATAAAAAGTATACGAAATATATTTCAAGCACTGATGCATGCTGTATTATAGTTGATCAAACATTTGATGTTGATTCTTATAAAGGTAAAAATTTTATCATTTGCAAAAATGCTTATTTGGGTTTTGCGCTTGCCTTGACATATTTTTATAAGAAACAATTTAAAGAAAGTTTTAAAAGTCAAAAAGCCACTATAGACAATTTAGCTAAAATTAGCACCAAGGCTTACATTGACGATTTTTCATATATTGCTGCAAATGTGAAGATAGGTGATAGCTATATAATGCCGATGGTTTATATTGGTGAAAACTCAATTATTGGCAATAATTGTATAATTTACCCGAATGTTACAATACGTGAAAATGTTCAAATTGGCAATAATGTGATTATTCATTCAGGCAGTGTAATAGGTAGTGATGGTTTTGGGTATGTAAATGATAATGGTAAACATTATAAGATACCGCAGATTGGTAAAATTATTATAGAAGATGATGTTGAGATAGGCTCGAATGTATCGATAGATAGAGCAACGCTTGATGAAACTATTATAAAGAAAGGAACAAAAATAGACAATTTAGTTCAGATTGCTCATAATGTTGAAATAGGTGAAAATTCTATTTTGGTATCTCAGTGTGGAATTTCTGGCTCAACGAAAATTGGCAATAATGTTATACTAGCAGGACAAGTTGGCATAGCAGGTCACTTAAATATAGCTGATAGTGTTGTTGTTACGGCTAAATCTGGTGTTGGAACAAGTATTAGAAAAAGTGGCATTTACAGCGGTATACCTGTGTATGACCATGCAAAATGGTTAAAGTCAAGTGCAATAATACCTAGACTGCCAGAGCTTTATAAGAAAATTCAAGAATTAGAAAATAGGTTAAAGGAGCTTGAAAAACATGATAGATATTGAAAAAATAAAAGAAATCTTACCGCATAGGTATCCATTCTTATTTGTTGATAGAGTTATAAATTATGAAAAGTTTAAATTTATAGAAGCTATTAAAAACGTCACATATAACGAAGCCTTTTTTCAAGGACATTTTCCCAAAAAACATATTATGCCTGGCGTTGTTATTGTTGAAGCTATGGCGCAAGCTGGTGGTATACTTGCATTTTTGTCTTTAGGGGAAGAAGATAATGCAAATAGAATGGTTTATTTTATGAATATAGAAAATGCTAGATTTAGAAAAGCGGTTGTGCCCGGAGATACTTTGAAAATGAGAGTTGAAATTATAAAGCATAAAATGAAAGTCTGGAAGATGTCAGGTAAATGTTTTGTAGATGAGATATTAGTGGCTGAGGCTGTAATGAGTGCAAAATTGGATTAAGGAGTTAAATTATGGTAAATATACACAAAACTGCTATTGTTGAAGATAACGTTGAGTTGGGCGACAATGTAACAGTCGGGCCTTACTCTATTATAAAATCCAATGTAAAAATTGGCGATAACTGTGAGATTCAAAGTCATGTGGTGATTGACGAATTTACAACTATTGGGAAAAATTGTAAAATATTTCATTCTGCTGTGCTTGGAACAATTCCACAAGATTTAAAATTTTCAGGCGAATTTAGTGAGCTTATTATAGGTGATAATAATATTATAAGAGAATTTGTTATGATTAATCGCGGCACTAAAGGGGGTATTGGCAAGACCATTATAAACAATAACAACTTAATTATGGCTTACGTACATATAGCTCATGATTGTATCATTGGAAATAATTGTATTATTGCAAATATGGTCCAATTTGCAGGTCATGTGGTTGTTGAAGATGGTGCAGTAATTGGCGGGATGAGCGCCATACATCAATTTGTAAAAATAGGTGCTCTGTCAATGATAGGCGGAATGAGTGGTGTATCACTTGATGTTGCACCTTATACACTTGCTGTTGGTAATAGGGCAAAGCTAAATGGGCTGAACCTTGTAGGTTTAAAAAGAAATGGCTTTAGTTTGTCTGAAATAGAAAAACTCAAAGAAGCGTATAGGATTATTTTTAGATCGAACCTAAAATTTGATGAAGCTTATGAAAAACTTAAAGATAATACTTCTAAACATGTTATTGACATGATAGAGTTTTTAAGAAAATCAGAACGTGGTTTTTGTAGAGAAAGATGAAATTATTTTTGTCTGTAGGAGAAAAATCCGCAGAAAAATATGCGTATTTATTAACTTTAGAATTAAAGAAATTTTACAGTAATATTGAGATTTTTTCTTTTGGCTCAGATATATTGGCTACACAATCAACAAAATTAGCTGATTATAAAGATATAAGCGTTATAGGCTTTAAAGAAGCACTAAATATACTTCCAAAGGCAGTTAAGATTCTTAATATATTAAAAAATGCGATTATCAATAACAATATAGAAGCTTTAATATTAATGGATTTTCCTGATTTTAATTTACAACTTGCAAAATTTGCAAAAAAACATGGCAAAAAGGTTATTTATTACATAACACCTCAAGTTTGGGCATGGAGAAGGTCGCGCGTAAGGCAGCTTTTTTTCTATGCGGATTTAATCATTCCCATATTACCATTTGAGCGCTTATTTTTTGACTCTCAGTCTATCAAATATAATTTAGATTCTTCTAAAGTGCATTATTTTGGTCATCCAATTATTGATATATTACATTCAAATTTGGAAGAAAAAAATGATTGTGAAAATACTATATTGATTTTGCCAGGTTCAAGATTATCTGAGTTAAATTTTCATACAAAAATTTTTTTTGAAGCCGCAAAGTTACTTAAAAAAGATTTTTACGATTATAGGTTTGTTGTCTGCACACAAAAGCATCATATAGACTATTTAAAACAATTTATCAAAGATTATCCATTTATCGATATAGATACAGATACTTATACGCTTATGAAAAAATCAAAATTAGCAATAGCAAAAAGTGGGACGGTAACGTTAGAGGCTGCATTGTTTGATTTACCTATGGTTGTATCTTATAGATTATCAAATTTGAGCTATGTAGTTGGAAAAGCTCTTATACATGGTGTAAATTATATTGCGTTGCCAAATGTTATATATGGAAAAAACATTGTTCCAGAGCTAATACAATTTAGAGCAACACCAAAAAAT
>JAVRLY010000012.1:0-25953 GCA_031960885.1 Desulfurella sp.
AACTCAAAAGCGGTATCGCCATCATTAAAAATTTCTAAATCAAAATGTTCTTGAAGTTCTTTTTCTATGATAGCCCTTATTGTTGAGCTATCATCGCAAACCAAAATCCTTTTTTTATCTGACATACTTTGGATACGAACCTAAGAGTTTTATAAAAGGCACAGTACTGCTTAAGACTTCAAAGGCTTTTTTCACGCTTTCTGATTCAATATGGCCATCTATGTCAACATAAAATATGTAAGACCAATTTTCTTGTTTTGACGGTCTAGACTCTATTCTTGTTAAATTTATTTCGTTATCGTAAAATATCTTCAAAATAGAATAAAGCGCTCCAACTTTGTCGTAAATAGAAAACATTAGTGATGTTTTATCCTCACCACTTGGTGCGGGTATATGTTTGCCTATGACCAAAAAACGTGTGACATTGTTAATCTTATCTTCAATGCCTTTTGCTAACACATTTAAATCGTAAAGAGCGCTTGCTGCTAGTGAAGATATTGCTGCTACGCTTTTGTCTTTAGCAGCAATTTTAGCAGCTTTTGCAGTTGATGATGTCTCAAATAACATTGCATTGGGTAAATGCTTCTTTAACCAGTTCTTGCATTGGCCTAATGCATTGGGATGAGAGTATACAGCTTTGATTTCGCTAAAATTTTGAGCTTTAGATAGTAGATTATGCTTTATATCTACCATAATCTCAGAAACAATCTTAACATTAGAGTTAACAAACATATCAAGCGTATAGTTAACCACGCCTTCAATAGAATTTTCTATTGGTACAACACCAAAATCTGCACGGTCTTGCTCAACATCAAAAAAGACATCTTCAATGGATTCTTCTGGTTGATAATAAAGACTTGTGCCAAATTTTTCAATTGCAGCTTGATGAGTAAATGTAGCCTCTGGACCTAAATAGCTAATAGTGAGAGGCTCTTCCATTTTAATCGATGCACTCATTATTTCTCTAAAAATGGCTTTTAGAGAATTTTTGTTCATATAAACTAATTTTAGGCTATCAAGCGTTTTGTATATTTGGTTTTCTCTTTCTGGTGCATAAAAAGACAAACCTTTTTCTCGTTTTATTGCACCAATATTTTTTACTATCTCAGAGCGCTTTTCCAATAATTCAATAATTTTATTATCTATTTCATTTATTTGTTTGCGCAAAACAATCAAATCTTCGCTCATTTAATCCTCACAAAAAGTTTGTTGTCATAGAGCGCCATTTTTCCCATCTTTTATCAACCAATTTTTTTGGGTTATTGCGTGTTAGTTCTTTTAAATTGTCCAATATGTAACTTTTAATGGAATATGCTGTTTGTTGAGGATTTCTATGCGCACCACCCAAAGGTTCTTCAATAATATCATCTATAACTTTTAAGCTGTACAAATCCTTAGCTGTAATATGCATAGCCCTTGCAGCTTCAACCACATGATTGCCATCTCTCCATAGTATTGACGAACAACCTTCTGGTGATATAACACCATAAATCGCAAATTGCAGCATGGCAACTTTATCACCCACAGATAAAGCAAGAGCGCCACCACTACCACCTTCACCTGTTATTATGCATATAGTTGGTACTTTTAAGTCAGACATAATATAGAGATTCCGCGCAATCGCTTCTGATTGGCCACGCTCTTCTGCGCCTACGCCTGGGTAAGCCCCCGGTGTATCAACAAATGTAACAATAGGTAAATTAAATTTTTCTGCCAGACGCATAATCCTTTGTGATTTGCGGTAGCCTTCTGGGTTTGCCATCCCAAAATTTCTATATAAATTTTCTTTTGTATTGCGACCTTTTTGATGACCAATAATTGCCACTTTATATTTATCAATGTAGCCAAATCCTGCTACAATAGCTTTATCATCTGCAAATAAGCGATCCCCGTGAACTTCGACAAAGTCTTTAACAATTAAATTTATGAAATCGAGTGTATACGGTCTGTTTGGATGCCTTGCAATTTTGATAACTTTATCAATAGATAAGTTTTCAAATTCTTTCCTAATAATTTCATTTTTTTTACGCTCAAGAGCTTCTATTTCTGAGTGTACATCAATAGAGCTGCTTTGCGCCATTTGTCTCAAATTATCAATTTCTTCTTCTATCTCATAAATAGGTTTTTCAAAATCATAAACAAACATAGATCACCTCTTGCTTACAAGGCCGTCATCTTTCATTAGCTTGTAAATAATAGAATCAAATAATGCCTTTTTAGATGCTTCAATTACATCTTCGCCTACACCAACAGTTTCCCATCTATTTTTCTTATCAGTTGATTGAATAAGCACCCTAACGCTAGCGCCAGTACCTTGCTCGCTTTTTAATATTCTAACCTTATAATCAATAAGCGATAATTCTGCTAAATTTGGATAAAATACAATCAAAGCCTTTCTTAGTGCATTGTCAATGGCGTTAACAGGACCATTGCCTAAACTTGCTGTATGCTCAATTTTATCATTTACTTTAACAATTACAGTAGCCTCAACTGGGCTTCGCTCATCTTTTTCGCACCTTTCTCTATCAATTACAGTATATGACAATACTTCAAAATAATCCCTTATCTCTCCTCTGTGTTTTCTAAGCAATAACTCAAATGACGCGTCTGCAGTTTCGAAATAATACCCTTCGTTTTCAAGCTTCTTAATTTCTAATAGCGCATTTTTGCCGGCTTTGGAATCTTTGTCTATAGGAATACCTATGCTTTGCGCTTTATACATAATATTGCTAATACCAGAAAGATCCGAAATTAAAACCCTTTGGCTATTGCCTACAAGTTCTGGCACAATATGCTCGTAAGTTTTGGAATTCTTCAAAATTGCACTTACATGCACACCGCCTTTGTGAGCAAAAGCACTCTCTCCAACAAATGGCAAATGCTTATTATGAGGTAGATTCAATATTTCATCAATCTTTTTTGATACGCTTGTAAGTTTTTTTAGATTTTCATCGCTTATGCAATCTATACCCATTTTTAATTTCAAATTAGGTATAATAGAACATAAATTAGCATTTCCGCAACGCTCGCCATAGCCATTTATTGTACCTTGAACATGTACAATACCATGTTTTACAGCTAAAATTGAGTTTGCCACGCCAAGTTCTGAATCATTGTGTTGGTGAATACCAAGTGGAGCGTTTGGAAACCTAGACTTTACACTTTCTATTATCTCTTCAAGCTCCCATGGCAATGTGCCTCCGTTTGTATCAGCAAGTACAATAACATCAGCGCCACCTTCAATTGCTGCTTGCAATGTCTTTAGAGCGTACTCTGGGTTATGTTTGTAACCATCAAAAAAATGTTCTGCATCGTAGATAAATTCTTCACAATGTTTTTTTAAGTATTGAACCGAATCATAAATAATTTCTAAATTTTCTTCCATTGTGATTTTTAATGCATCTTTAACATGCAAATCCCAACTTTTTCCAAATATTGTAATTACAGGTGTCTGACTTTCAACTAATTGAATAATATTTGGATCCTCATCAACCTTGAGCTTTGCTCGTCTAGTAGAGCCAAAAGATGATATTTTTGCATTTTTTAAACGTAAATTTTTAGCCTGCTTAAAATAATCCTCATCTTTTGGGTTAGAACCAGGCCAACCGCCTTCTATATAATGAACGCCTAAATCATCCAAAATCTCCGTTATTGTTAGTTTATCTTCAACAAGCAAACTGACATCTTCTGATTGTGTACCGTCCCTTAGGGTCGTATCAAATATTTTAACCTGATCGTGCATATTTCCCCCTCTAAAAAATTTATTCCTTGTCCAAGCCAAATGCACTATGCAATGATCTTACAGCTAATTCTAAATATTTCTCTTCTATAATGCAGGAAACCTTTATCTCAGATGTTGTAATCATTAATATATTTATGCCTTCTTTTGCTAGTGTGTCAAACATTTTTGCTGCAACACCAGGATGCGATCTCATTCCCACGCCTACAATAGATACTTTTGATATATCTTTTCTTACTTCAATATCTTTCGCACCTATTTCTTGAATAATTTGTTTTAAGATATCGTAAGCTTTATCTGCTTCTATTCTTGGTACGGTAAAAGAAATATCAGTATAACCATCTTCACTAGCGTTTTGTACAATAACATCTACATTGATATTTTTTGCTGATATAGCCCCGAATATCTTTGAAGAAATGCCTGGTTTGTCTGGTACTTTAACTACTGTAATCCTTGCCTGGTTTTTATCATGCGCAATGCCCGATACCAACACTTTTTCCATATTTTCATCCTCCCATGTTACTAATGTGCCTGGATTATATGTATAACTTGATATAACCATAATTGGCACGTTATATTTCATGCCAAACTCAACTGACCTAATTTGCAAAACTTTAGCACCTAAGCTTGCAAGTTCCATCATTTCCTCATATGTTATCCTATCTAGTTTTCTTGCTTTTTCAACAATGCGTGGATCAGCCGTATACACTCCATCAACATCAGTGTAAATCTCGCAAACATCAGCTTTTATTGCAGCAGCAATAGCTACAGCTGTCGTATCAGAACCACCCCTGCCCAGTGTTGTCACATCGCCTGTGTCTTCTGATATACCTTGAAAGCCAGCAACGATTACCACATAATCATCATCTAGCATCTTTAGTATTCTTTTAGCATCAATACTTTTTATACGAGCTTTTGTATGAGCAGAATCTGTGACTATACCGCACTGTCTACCTGTCAAGGCAATGGCTTTTACACCTATCTCATTAAGATATAGAGAAACAAGTGCACTTGATATACGCTCTCCGCTTGACAACAACAAATCCATTTCACGCTCTTTTGGATTTTTAGATAAACTGTAAGCCATTTCTACTAGTTTATCTGTTTCGCCTGCCATAGCAGAAATTGTAACAACAACTTTGTTGTTTTTTTCTTTTGTTTCTTTAATGTGATTACACACATTTTTAATCTTTTCCAATGTGCCAACAGATGTTCCACCGTACTTTTGCACTATAAGACCCATTTAAACCCCCTTCTATATTAGTAATTCCCTTTTACCTTTATCATCTGGCTTTGATAATATACCCATCTTTTCCATTTGCTCTACAATCCTTGCTGACCTATTATAACCAATTTTTAATCTTCTTTGAATATATGAAATTGTTGGAGAGCCACCTTCTTTGATAATCCTTAGAGCCTCATCAAATAACTCATCCTTTTCTTCAATTAATTCTTCTTCTATGCCGCTTTCTTCTTTTGCTTCATTTATAAGTTCTTCATTATAAACTGGAGTGCCCTGAGACTTTACATAATAAATTATTGCTTTCAATTCATCATCTGTAATAAATCCGCCATGAACACGAACAAAATGTGATGTACCTGGTTGTAAAAACAACATATCGCCCCTACCAAGCAGCATCTCAGCGCCTTGAGAGTCCAAAATTGTTCTAGAATCAATCTTTGATGACACCTTGAAAGAAATACGCGCGCTAAAGTTTGCTTTAATTAAACCAGTTAATACATCAACACTGGGTCTTTGTGTTGCTACTATCAAATGTATACCAGCAGCACGAGCCATTTGAGCAAGTCTTGCAATTGACAATTCAACTTTTTTTGATGAAACCATCATTAAATCGGATAACTCATCAATAACGACTACAATATATGGAAATGGCGGATAATCAATTTGCTTACTTTTAGCCTTTTCATTAAATCCATCTATATTTCTCACACCAGATTCACTCATTATCTTATACCTTGTTTCCATCTCCTTAACTAGTGCTGCTAAAGCGCCGCTTGCTTGCTTTGGGTCAACAACAGGAGGCATAAGCAGATGCGGAATGCCATCATACATAGAAAGCTCAATCATTTTGGGGTCAACAAGAACAAATTTAACATCATCTGGAGTAGATTTATAGAGTATACTAACTATCATTGTATTTAAACCAACACTCTTACCTGCCCCCGTTGCCCCAGCAATCAATAAATGAGGCATTTTAGCTAAATCAGCTACAAATGGATTCCCAATTATATCTTTGCCTAATGCTAATGTCAATGGTGATTTTGAGTTAATAAATAACTTTGATGATAGTATCTCTTTCATATAAACGGTTTGTATTTGTCTATTTGGTATTTCTATGCCGACAACATTTTTTCCTGGTATAGGAGCAATAATGCGCACAGAAATAGCTTTCATTGCCATAGCCAAATCATTTGCTAAGTTAGATATTTTGCTAATTTTTATGCCAGATGAGGGTTTAAATTCATACATTGTTACAACAGGACCTGGCCTTACCTCAACCACTTTTCCAGTAACACCAAAATTCTTCAGCTTTTCTTCCAAAACTTTTACATTCTCCAAAATTTCATTTTCTTCAACCTCTTTATTGATATTAACTGGATCATTTAAAAGCTCAATACTTGGCAGAATATAGCCATTTTTTGTTTTATTATCAATGTCTTGAATTACTTGATTGTTATCATCTTTTGTTAAATTACGTTTTATTGTAATGCCAGTTTTTTTTAAATCATCAGTTGGTTTTGCACTTTCTTGTTTATTGACAATGGTTTCGCTTTCAATAATATTGGCTGCATCATTTTGTATAACGCCTTTTTGTAAATTTGGAGGCTCTTTTGTTTGTTTTGGTTTTATACTAATTTTTTTTTTGAATTTAATCTTCTTTATCTGTTCAATAAACACAATAAGCATTTCTTTTATTGAAAACAATAAACATAATGCAGCAATTGGAGAAAATATTACCATTATACCTACTCTGCCTAGATAAAATTCTAACAATCTACCCAAATAGTAGCCACAAAGACCAAAAATAAAATATCCATTTTTAATCAAGTATGCCCTTCCAAGATAAGCAAATAGTATATATAACATTATATCTACAGATACAACAAATAAAAAAACAAAAACAAAGCTTCTTGCAAACTTTATTGGCTTTATTAAATATGCAAAAGCACTTCCAAATAATAATATAGGCAATAAATATACTAATATGCCAAAGCTTGTAAATAAAAAATTGGAAACATCAGCGCCAACATAGCCTATAAGATTATGTATCTGTGTATGAGGATAAAACATATCATGAAAATCATAAGAAATTACAGACAAAAAAATTATGAGTAATATGAAAGTATATACAGCAAAAAACGTATATTTTTTCAAAATCAAACCTCCATTATAATGGGGAGCACCATAGGATTACGCATCAATTTTTTGTACAAAAACTTATTTAGAGCTTTTCTTATTTTCTTCTTTAATTCTAGAGAATCCATGTTAACATTTAAATCACATTGGTTTACAAGATTCTTAACCATACTTGTAGCTTCGCTAATCAGCTTTTTTGACCTTTCTTCGTAAGTTAATCCTTTAGTAATAATATCAGGACCACTGATAAGTTCGCCATTGGCACTATCAAACGCCAAAATAACAATAACAAATCCGTCAGTAGATAGCTGCATCCTGTCTCTTATAACAACATCTTCCACATCTCCAACGCCTTTACCATCAACAAATACCCTTCCAGCAGATACCTTTTTTGCAACCTTAATGTTATCGTTTAATTCAAACACATCACCATTGTCAAGCATAAATATATTATTTGGGTTAATGCCAACATCAATAGCTATCTCTTTGTGAGCAATACGCATCATATATTCACCATGAATAGGAATAAAATACTGAGGTTTTATAATACCCAATATAATTTTTAGCTCATCTTTTGAGGCATGTCCTGATACATGGACCTCAGAATTTCTATCGTGGTAAATTTTTGCCCCTTCTTTGAGCAGCGTATTTATAATTCTATAAACGGCTTTTTCATTTCCGGGTATTGGTTTGGCTGATATAATAAAAGTATCAGTTGTCTTTACTTTAATTTTTGGATGTTCTTTTGATGCAATTCTAGATAGTCCACTCATTGGTTCGCCTTGAGAGCCGGTTGTAACAATAATTAGTTTGTTGTCTGGATAATCTGAAAGTTGAGACTCTTCAATTAAGCAATTTTTAGGGTCTTTTAAAAATCCTAATTCTTTCGATATATTTGTGTTTCTAACCATGCTTTTGCCCATTATACAAACTTTTTTATCTGTCAGTGATGCAACATCAATAATTTGCTGGACTCTGTGTATATTTGAAGCAAATGTTACAACTACTACTCTGCCTTTTACTTCTTTAAATAAATTATAAAAAGCTTCACCCACTTTCTTTTCAGATTTTGTGAAACCTTCATTTAATGCGTTTGTGCTATCACTTAAAAGCAGTTTAACGCCTTTGCCACCGTAATAGGCAAGTCGCGCCAAGTCAATGGGTTTGCCGTCCACTGGGGTTTGGTCAATCTTAAAATCGCCCGTATGTAAAATTATACCAGATGGTGTTTCAATTGCAAATCCCACTCCACCAATAATAGAGTGCGTCATTAAGATGGGCTCAATTTTAAAACTACCCACTTTATAAATCTTTTTTGTTTCAATTTCTATTAGATTCACATCTGTAATTTTAAATTCATCAAGTTTTTTTTGCAAAATACCCAATGTAAATTTCGTTCCATATATAGGCAACTTAATTTTTTCAAGCAAATAAGGTACAGCCCCAACATGGTCCTCATGTGCATGTGTCAAAAATAAGCCTTTAAATTTGCTTGCATTTTCATAAACATAAGTAAAGTCTGGTATTACTAAATCCACACCCAGCATATCCTCTTCTGGAAACATTAAACCAGCATCAATCAAAATAGCATTCGTTCTATCTTCAATTACACTGCAATTTAGACCGATCTCAGACAAACCTCCAAGAGGTATAACATTTATACCCATCCTTTCTCCTTTAAATAGTTAAATAATGTATATATTTCTTGAATGCTTAACTGCCGTGGCCTTGCATTCAAGATTGAATTTTCACTTAGATTGTGTATAGGCATGTATTTTTTTAGATTATTTCTAACAGTTTTGTTTGGTTGTGAAAAAAAATTTTTAAGAAATAAAAAAAATTCACTATCAATTGACTCGTTAATTAAACTAATGTCATAAGGTATGAATTCAACAACGCTTGATATCACTTTCGGTGAAGGCCTAAATGCTTGAGGCAAAACATCAAATACTTTTCTTACCTTAAAGTAAATTTGCACAAAAATACTAAATTTCGTATACGCTTTGGTGTTCGGTTGTGCAATAATTGAATCTGCAACTTCTTTTTGAACCATAAAAATTATCTTTTTTATAAAATTTCGTTGTCCAGTCATATTTACAATGATTTTCTTTGATACATTGTATGGTAGATTACCTACGACACAATATGGTTTTTCTAATTTAAATTTAGTTGCATCAGCTTTTATAATATTCACATTTGGATTGTCTTTATATCTTTTCTGTAAATAATCAATCATAGCGTTATCAAACTCAACTGCATCCACATTAAACCCTTTCTTAAGTAAACTATCTGTTAAAGCCCCAAGCCCCGGTCCTATCTCAAGAACCAAACTTTTTTCGTCGATTAAAGAAACAATACGATAAATAACATCTTTATCGTGTAAAAAATGTTGACCTAAAGATTTTTTTGCCTGCATTTAATCATATTATAGGCTTGAAATACTGCTTCTTGCATACTAGCATAACTTGCGATAAATTTCCCAGCAATATCAAACGCACTCCCATGGTCTGGTGATGTTCTGATAATAGGCAAGCCCAATGTAACATTTACACTTTTATCAAAATAAAGCGCTTTTAATACGCTTAAACCATGATCATGGTACATACTGACAAACAAATCATAAATTTTTCTATTCTGAGGCAAAAATGCAGTGTCAGCAGCTATTGGACCCACAACATCAATGCCCATCTCTTGTGCTTTTGAAACAGCAGGTGCAATTTCTTCTTGCTCTTGAGTGCCAAATAATCCATTTTCTGAATTATGTGGGTTAAGCGAACAAACCAGTATTTTTGGTTTTTTTATACCAAACTTTGAAACCAAATCTTTATAACTAATCAAAATAGTACTAAACACACGCTCTTTTGTAACTAAATCACTAACCTGTTTTAGACTAACATGTGTAGTGACAAGAGATACCCTAAATTTTCTATATCCAAGCATCATGACATAATTTTTTGTATGCGTCTTTTGAGATAAAATTTCTGTGTGGCCTGGATAGTTATATCCAGCCAAATTCATTGCTTCCTTGTTAATGGGGCCACTCACATATGCATCAATTTTATTTTCAATAGCCATATCTATAGCATAATTAATGGATTCATAAGACAATTTCCCATATTCTTTATCCAAACGGCCAACTTCTATGTTTGTTGGGTTTGAACTTGTGCAATTAAAAATATTTAAAGCACCATCTTTTAATTGATTTAAATTATCAATTGGATTGATTTTAAAATCAAGCTTAAATAATTTCTTGTAAAATTCAAATACATTGCTTGCACCAAAAACCACAATATCAAAATTGCCTTTTTTACCATAAATAAAATATTTTATGATAATCTCTGGAGATACTCCAGCTGCATCTCCCATGCTGACGCCAACAATAAGTTTATTTTTCATAATATTGCTCGTTTATAACCTCATAAAGTGAAGTTGCTTGTTCCTTTCCTACTACTCTATCAGGACACAAAAGCACATTGTAAGTTACTTTTTTAGATGGAAAGTATATCGTAATAATATCACCTGTTTTTACATTACTTTGGGCTTTTGCCCTATTATCATTTAAAAAAACAAACCCATCTTCGCACATTTGCTTTGCAATCGTTCGCCTTTTGATAATGCGCGATTGCTTTAAAAAAAGATCAATTCTCATTAAAAACGCTTATATCCATAGAGCTTTTCATTCCGCTTAGCCAGCTTGAAAACCTCTCTTGCAGTTTCTCTTCAAATAGCAAGTTTCTAATTTTATCTTTTACATCATCAAATGATAAAATAACATCTTTTTTATCTAATACTTTAATGATAAAATAACCATTATTTGACTCAATAATCGGACTAATTTGACCTACTTGCATTTTTTCAATTATACCTTGCAATTGTTGATTAATGTCTGAAAGATACACTTGTTTAGGTTCACTTTTGTCCTGAGAGTACTTTTCTTTAATGCTATCAAAACTTGCGCCAAGCTGCAGTTGTTTCATTGCCTCATTAATATCTGTTTTGCTTTTAGTTTCGATAATATCTAGCGTAACCGTACTTTGGTTAAATACATTTGGATGGTTATTATAAAAATTTTTAATTTCTTGCTCATCAATTTGTATGGTTGGTGCAAAAACCTTTTGCATAACCTTCAATTTGTATGCATTAAATTTTGCAAATTCTCTATAGTATTCTAAATTTAACCCCTGCTCTTTTATTTTTTCTTCTAACTCATCTTTTGTCAACTTATTGTTTTTTGCAACGTTTTCAATAAACTCGTCTATATCTTGATCTGTTAATACAATACCATCTTGTTTGGCAATGTCTTCAATTGCATAATCATCTATCACGTCATTTAATAATTGCTTTTCATCTTTTGCATGGTAAAATGGCGCAAGCTCTTTTAGATCATATGTTGTAATTGGCCTATCATTTACTGTTGCTACGATTTTATCTATCACTTCGGCTTTTGCTATACTTGAAAAAAATATAAAAACAGTTATAAATACCAAAATCTTCTTCATAAACTACTCCTTATATTAGAATACCAATTTACACAATATTAATCAAGAAGTTTTTTAACATATTAAAATTATCTTTACCAATATTCAAAAAAACCGCCGTTTCACCTAAAAAACTACCTTTTAGCGTGTTTGTTTGCTTTATTAGTTTGTCAGTGTCAATTTTTGCATCTATATAAAATTGCACCGATACACCTTTTGTACCAAACATAAGACTTTTTACAAATACTCTCTTAGCATACAACTTTATTATACTAATTTCAATAAGTTTTGAAACGATTTTTGGGAGTTTTCCATATTTATCTTCAATGTAGCTTTTTATGCTATCTAACTCATCTTCACTTTTTGCTTTTGAAATAAGTGTATAAATAGCTGTTTTTTCATTATTTATGTACCAATCTGGTATATACAAGTTATCGACAAATTTTATCTCAACATCCCTTTCGATTTCTATATTTGATATCTGAGCTAATGCTTCTTGTGTCAAATCAACATATAAATCGTATCCGACAGCCTTAATATTGCCACTTTGGTCCTTGCCTAAAATGTTTCCAGCACCCCTAATTTCTAAATCCTTTAATGCAATGTTAAAGCCTAAACCCCTTTCCATGTATTGCTTAAGCGTATTAAGTCTTATCATTGCTTGTTCGCTAAGCTGTGCATCGTATAACAAATAAGCATAAGCTTCTATATCGCTGCGACCAACCCTACCTCTTAATTGGTATAAGTCGCTTAACCCAAAATTTTGGGCTTGAGAAATTATAATAGTATTCACATGCTTTAAGTCCAGACCAGATTCAATGATAGATGTAGATATTAAAATAGGAAAAACACCATTTGCAAAATCAGTGATTATTTTTTTTATTTGATTCTTTGGCAGTTTTGAGTGAATAATGCGTTTTTCTGTATCTGGCAATAGTTTATCCAAATGCTCTTTAACATGATATATCGTTTCAATTCTATTGTGAACAAAAAACACACTACCATTGCGAAATAGTTCTCTTTCTATAGCTTCTTTAATAACCTTGTCAGTTTGCTTTAAAACATACGTTTCTATATGTTTTCTTGAAAGTGGCGCTGTTTTTATCACACTAATACCATAAATTGAATTTATAGCCATATTGAGTGTACGCGGAATTGGCGTTGCCGAAAGATAAATCATATCAACGGTTTCATACTTTTGCTTAAAGTGTTCTTTGATTTTCACGCCAAAATGTTGTTCTTCATCAATAATAACAAGGCCTAAATTTTTGAAGTTAACATCTGTGAAATAAATCGAGTGCGTAGCTATTAGTATATCAATTGTGCCATTTTCTAAGCCTTTTTTTATTTGTTCCTTTTCTGATTTTTTCGTAAAACTATTAAGTAAAGCGATTTTTACAGGGAAATTTGCAAAACGTTCCAAAAATGTGTTGTAATGTTGCATTGAAAGAATTGTGGTTGGCGCAATAACAACACTTTGTCTGCCATTAAAAGCTGCAATTGCAGCAGCTCTCATTGCTACTTCTGTTTTGCCAAATGAAACATCGCCACAAATTAACCTTTCCATTGGCGAATCTATGCTCATATCATGCTTTACATCTAAAATAGCTTGAAGCTGATCTGGCGTTTCTTGATACTCAAACTCAGCTTCAAATTCTTTAACCTCAAGCAAATCAACATTGTATGGTTGGCGTTTTAGTATCTTTCTTTTAGCATAAACATTGACAAGCTCTGTAAGGATTTTTTTTATTGCCTTTGATACATTTTCTTTTCTTAAATGCCATGATTTAGAATTTAAAGAATCAATTTGTGCAGGTCCACTGTACTCAAAAAGACAATCAGCATTTGTAACAGGCACATAAACTTTATCTTGATTTGCGTACTCAATCTCAAAAAAATCAATTGATGCGTTTTCTACTTGCAATGTTTTAATACCCCTATATATGCCAATACCATAATTTTTATGTGCAACAAGTTTATCTTTTTGAAAGCCTATTGAAAAAATGCGGGGTAATATTTCTTGCTCTTTCTCGATAGGAACGCCAAAAATTTCTTCAAAGCCAACAAATGTAATATCACCTGCTTTAAATCCTTTTTTTAAGTATCCGCTACATAGGTGTATCCCTATTTGGCCTTTTGTCACTACTTTAGCGTTTTTTGCTTCAAGTATATCTTTTATCTTTTCAACTTTGGATGCACTTGCACAAGCTAAACACACCTTTTTTGTTTTTGACAATTTTACTAGCGTATCAATTTTTTGATCTGTCTGTAAATTTAAAGCAAAAACATTCTCAAAATCATTGGTATAGCTAAATAGGTCTTTAGTGTTTTCGCTCAATATGCGCAAATCATACATGTCTTTATCTTTTTCAATCTTTTTCAAAATAAATTCAGCTGTTGCTGAATCAAAATAACAGTATTTTTCACAATCATTAACTATTTTGTAATCTAAAATGCTGCCTCTTTTATTTTCATCAATTAGACTAAACCCATACTCTTCATCTCTAAATTTATATTCTTTCGCAAACACAATCTGCACTTCATTAATTTTTGAATGCGTAGTTTGATTAAGCGGATAAAATGTCCTTATATCGTCAATTATGTCACCAAAAAAATCAATCCTTACGGGTTTATCATAAATTGGCACAAAACAATCAATAATACTTCCCCTTACGCTAAACTGACCAGGCTCACTCACATTAGATACATTTTCATAATTTAGGCTCACCAATAGCTCAATCAATGCTTTTCTATCGAATTTTATATTTTTTTCAATTTTTTGAATGATAAAGTATTCTTCTTTAATTGATGGTTGCATAAGTGCTTCTAGGTTTGTTACAATAATGTGTTTTTTGTTTTTATTTGTAAGATTAGCTAGTGTAGTGATGCGGTTTTTTATAATATCATTTGATGGCGCAATAGAGGACTTTGCGCCAATATTATAGGCTTCAAAAAAACTTACTAAAGTATCATTTTCACAATAGTCTCTAAAAAAAACCAACGATTCATAAAAAATCTTAGCCTCAATATTATCCCTTAAAACCACAAAAATATTTTCTTTTGAAACAAGTTTAAATGCAAGGTATGACAACAAGTTAAAGTCATAATACATACCAGTTTTTTAGCATTTTTATTTTAAAATTTCAATTGTTTAGGGCTTTAGTGGCCCTTGGGCCACTAAATGTTAGAATATACCAGAAATCTCGTTAGAAATTAAATTTTCAATCTCAGGCGTAACTTTTTGTAAATCCATATTTGTTTGCTTTGCTTCAACCACAATTCTTGTTCTGTAGGCTTGATAATTTGTCTCTTTTTGGTACTGGCTTGTGACTTGAGTGCCCTCTTTGTTTTCTTGAATTTGAGTTGTGGAATTGTTTGCATATGAGCCTTGAGTGAAATTAGCATTGTTGTTATAAGTGCCGCTTGATTGGTGAGTAATAGTTGCGCCTGTGCTTGGGCCTGTCTCGCCTTGCGAATAATTAGATGTCACTGTCTGCTTAACTGCGCCAGGCAATCTTTCTGATACCTGTATATCAACAACGCCCAAATACGTATCAACATGTATAGCAGCTCCAGCTAAAGCGCCAATCAATGAACCCGCTGCAGCACCACCTAAGGCAGCAGCCCCTTGACCATAGCCTCTTCCAATAGCAGCACCAGCTAAAGCGCCGCCAAAACCACCCGCAAGCGCTCCATCAAATGTTGCGTATTGAGATTCTTTTCCCATGTAAAGCACATTTGCTTGAAGCCAGTAGTGAGCTTGCTGTGGGTCATCAATAACCTTATAGTTTCTGCTCTCTAATTTTTGTTTAATCATAGCCTCCAAATCAGGCATTGGCACTTGGGATGTGTTTCTTACTTGCACAAAAATCGTTTTTTGAGATGGACCAACTGGCGTTAAAAAGATAGTGCTGCTCATTTTGGCTTGAGTTTGCAATTTTGCATTCTCAATGCCGCTCATAACCGTTGAACAAGATGATAGATAAACAGATAAAGATAAAAGCAAAAAAACACCTAAAATTGATTTAAAGAACTTCCCCATAAAACCTCCTAAAATAAAAATATTCACACTTAAGAAACGATGTTTATTATTAATATTTGACATTTTTAAAACAGTTATCTTATGCATACTCTGTTTCTGCCTGAATTTTTTGCCTCGTATAGTGCCTCATCGGCTTCCTTAATCAAATGATTAACTGTTGTGGCATCATTTGGTTGCGTTTTAGAAAGCCCAACTGAGACTGTTATATAAACCTCTTCGTTGCCAAACGAAAATGGCGTTTTTTCTATGGTTTTCCTAATAACATCGGCTTTTTCTATCACCGACTCCATTTTGCAAATCAAACCAGCTAAGAATTCTTCTCCGCCATACCTTAAAAATACATCCTCAATTCTTAGCATGCCTTTAATGAGTTTTGCCACATTCTCTAAAATAAAATCTCCTGCCTGGTGTCCGTATGTATCATTGATAACTTTGAAATGGTCAATGTCAAACATCATAACATAAAATGGACTGTTGTTTCTCTTTGCCCTTGAATAATCCTCAATTAGTCTCTGCATGCCAAATCTTCTATTATATATACCCGTTAACTCATCTATAGCTGCAATTTTTTGTACATCGCGATAAATATTTGACCTTTCAAGTGCCATAGAATACTGATAAATTAGGCGCTTAAAGAAATTGACACTATCTTGTTTTAAATAATCACTAAAATACAATGTAACTAAATATTTTTCTTTTTTTTGAGAAAGTATAGGCACAAATAATACCTCTTGCGGCACAATATTTAAAGTCCCAAATGTAAGGGTTATATTGGCATCTTTTAATGAAAAAAGTCTGTCTTTTTCAATGATGTTTTTAATGGATTCTTTTTGTTTATCGCTCAAATCCTCCCTTGCTAAATAGCTGTAGGTTGTATTTAGATTGCTGCTTTTGTCTAAATAAAATATTTCTACACCAAGACATTTAAAATTGTCAGTTACAAACCATGCAAAATTGCTATTCAATTCATCTGTTTCTATTGATTTATTAAGTTTTACATAAAACTCGTCACTTTTTTGATACTGCCAAAAAAACTCTCTAATAATTGATATTAGTAAATTATACTTTGTACCTAAACCATAAACATCCATATTTTGTTCGAGAAAACAGTTAGTGCAACTTTCTACATCCTGTATTTTGCCTTCTCTATAATTTTGTATGTTTGAGCTAATTAAATCTATTTTTTCTTTTAGGCTTGCCAATCTTTTAATAATTGTAATTTTTACTATTAAAAATCCCAACAAACCCACTATAATACCAGATATGATACATGTCACAAAAAACGTAAGTGAATATATTATGTTTTTTGGTAAACCCAAGAAATGATCGCTAAAAAAAGGAAATACGCTACCAATAAAAACACCAAAAATCAGCATCCAAAAAAATGTCTGTTGTATAACATCATCTTTTAAGTCTAACTTCATTTCTTCTACTAACCCTAAATAAAGAACTTTTAAATTTATAACACAAACTTATTTGAAAAATCAAGAAAAAACATACAAATTATATTAATAATTTACAAATCCCATTATTTATGGTAATATCAGCTTTGAGTTACTAAAAGGAGAAAATTTATGAGAAACGCAAAACATATTTTTGTAATAGGAAGAAAAAACCCTGATTTAGACAGCATAGCTTCATGTATAGGATATGCTTTTTTAAAAAACAAAATATCAAATGAAAGTGAATATATGGCATGTGCAAGTGGAAGCATTAATGTCGAAACACAAAAAGTTCTAAGCTATTTAAATGTAGGACTGCCAAATTTTATTACAAATTTAAATTTAAAAGTTTGCGATATTATGACACAAGACATCATCACTGTAGAAAAAAATGCACCAATAACAGATGTTTTTAAATTAATGCTTAAAAAAGATTTAAGAATTGTTCCAATAGTTGACGATGAAAATAAATTTTGCGGATCTATAGATATGCTTGATATTGCAAGAAAAAGCATATCTGCCATAATACCAGATATTTTTAGAAAAATAAAAACCAAGATTAGTCTAATTGCCAAATCGCTTGATGGAAAAATTTTAAATGATCCGTTTAGCGATGATGAATTTTTGGCAAATGTAATTTTAGGTACAATGGATGCTGAAAGCTTTTTAGAAGAAATACAAAATTTTGACCCACAAAATGTTATACTCATTGTAGCAAATAGGCATGATATACAAAAAAGAGCAGTTGAAATAGGCATTAAGTGTTTAATTATTTCAAATAATGCAAAACCATCTAAAGAAATCATTGAATTGGCTAGAAAAAATCAGGTTGCAATTATTTTATCATCTTACGGTTCTTTTGCAACAGCCGGTCTAGTAGAGTGGAGTGCTCCAATTTTTACAATTGCAGATAAAAATCCTTCAGTTGCTCAAGAAGGTGAAATTATAAAAAATATAAAAGAAAAAGTATATAATTCAAAAAATCGTGCTATTATAGTTTTAGGTTCTCTTGATAATATACTTGGTATTGTAACAAGAACTGATATTATAAAATACTCAAAAAGACAGGTGATACTTATTGACCACTCTGATTCTGTAAATGCACCAGAGGGTATTTTTGAGAGCGAGGTATTAGAAATCATTGACCACCATAGACTTGGGGATATTAAAACTTCCAATTTAACACGATATAGAATAGAACCATTTGGCTCAACTGCTACAATAATCGCTGACGAATTTCTCACGCATAATGTAACTCCAGAAAAGAAAATAGCTCTTTTACTTGCAAGCGGTATTATTGTTAATACATTATTTTTACAACCAGACAAAGTATGCGATTATGACTTAAAAATGCTTGAGTGGCTATGCAAAATCGCTAATACAGATTACCGCACTTTTACTTTACAAATAAAAAATATTATTAATACTTAAGGGAGGTTTTTGGATGGATGTAGCACAAACTATTTTGCTAATTGCTTTTGGTAGCTCTTTGGTTTCTATCTTATATGCTGTAATTAGTGCCTATTTAGTTATGTCTAAAGATGAGGGCACACAACGCATGAAAGACATTGCAAAAGCCATTCAAGAAGGTGCTTATGCGTTTTTAGCAAGAGAGTACAAATATATAGCAATAGTTGCAATTGTAATTTTTGCTATTTTGTGGGCATTAGGTAGCGTATCGAGCCATTTTGGTTTGCTCACAGCGCTTGGGTATTTGCTCGGTGCTTTTTTATCTGGTCTTGCTGGATTTATTGGCATGGTTGTGTCAGTAAAAAGCAATGTAAGAACTGCAAACATTGCTAAAGAAGGTTTGAAAAAAGCCTTGAGATTGTCATTTACGGGCGCTTCTGTAACAGGCTTTTTGGTAACAGGTTTTGGACTTTTGGCAATAGCTGGGTTTTACTATATTTCCGTTTATATGCTTAAAAACCCAGTAGACCACACAATAAAAGCACTGATTGGCCTAGCATTTGGCACAAGCCTAATAAGCGTTTTCGCCAGACTTGGCGGAGGTATCTATACAAAAGCAGCTGATGTTGGCGCTGACCTTGTAGGTAAAGTTGAAGCAGGCATACCAGAAGATGATCCCAGAAATCCCGCAGTTATAGCAGACAATGTGGGTGACAATGTGGGTGATTGTGCTGGTATGGCAGCGGACGTATTTGAAACATTTACAGTTACAACTGTAGCTGCTATGATTTTGGGACATTCATTGTTTGATCCAAAAAACTTTATGGGTATAGCTGGTATGCTTCCATTGTTAATCGTATCAATCGCATCAGTTGCTGGAATAATTGGCACATTTTTTGTTAATGTTGGCAAATCAGGTAATATAATGGGAGCATTTTACAAAGGTCTTATTGCAACGGCTATTATATCACTTATTGTGATATGGTTTGCATTCAATAGCTTTATACCTCAAACAATTGGCCAATACCCCACAATAAATATTTTTATTACAAGTGTGCTTGGTATGGTATTAACAGGACTCATTATGTTGATTACTGAATATTATACTTCTTACAGTTTTAATCCCGTAAAATCTATCGCAAAATCATCTGTTACGGGTCACGCAACAAATATTATACAAGGCATGTCTGTTATGTATAAAGCGCCAGGATTGCCTGCAATCGTGATAGCACTTACCACATATTTTGCTTTTCAATTAGCTGGTTTATATGGCATAGGTATTGCTGCTGCTTCAATGCTATCTTTAACTGGCATTATAATATCGATAGACTCATATGGACCAATTACTGACAATGCTGGCGGTATAGCTGAAATGGCAGAGCTAGATGAATCAGTTAGAAAAGTCACAGACCCGCTAGATGCTGTTGGAAATACTACAAAAGCCGTAACCAAAGGATTTGCAATTGGCTCTGCAGCTTTGGCAGCACTTGTTTTGTTTGCAGAATACACAAGGGTTTTAAGCTCATCAAATATAGGTGGCCATTTAACAAGTTTTGATTTAAGCAATCCTTATGTTATTGTGGGACTGTTGATTGGCGGTTTATTGCCTTTTTATTTTGGCGCGATGTCTATGGAAGCTGTTGGACAAGCTGGTGGATTGATGGTAGAAGAAGTAAGAAGACAATTTAGAGAAATCAAAGGCATATTGGAAGGAAAGGCAAAACCTGACTATGCATCTTGCGTTGATATAGTTACCAAAGCATCTATAAAAAAAATGGTAGCGCCTGGATTAATACCGGTACTTGCACCTATAATTGTTTACTTCTTATTCGGACCTATTGCATTGGGCGCTATGTCTATTGGCTCTATCGTCACTGGTTTCTTCTTGGCTGTATCAATGACTAGTGGTGGCGGTGCATGGGATAATGCAAAAAAATACATAGAAGATGGCAATTTTGGTGGAAAAGGCAGCGAAGCTCACAAAGCTGCTGTAACGGGCGATACAGTTGGAGATCCACTAAAAGATACTGCTGGGCCTGCCATTAACCCTATGATAAAGATTATCAATATAGTAGCAATATTAATTGTGTTAATTTTTGCTTAAAGGTATAAAAATGAAAGCAACCATTATTGTAAAACCAAAAAAAGGCGTCTTGGACCCGCAAGGTAACGCCATAAAAAAAGTAGCAAGCAATTACTTTGGTGTAGATTTTGTAGATATTAGGGCAGGAAAGTATTTTGAAGTTGAACTTAATAGTGATAATGCCAAAGACATAATTGAAAAACTGGCTTCTCAAATACTATCAAATGAAATTATAGAAGACTACGAGATAATTTATGAAAGTCGCCATAGTTAGGTTTTTGGGCACAAATTGTGATTTTGATTGCGAGTTTGCTGCATCATATATGGGTGCAAAAACGCGCTTTGTTTGGCATGAAGAAACAAACCTTAAAGAGTTTGATTGTGTCATTTTACCAGGCGGGTTTTCATATGGTGATTATTTACGAGCTGGCGCATTGGCAAAGTTTACCAAACTTGCCAATGCATTAATTGATTTTGATAAGTTTGGGGGTTATATCTTGGGCATTTGCAATGGTTTTCAGATACTAACTGAATTGCATTTGCTAGAAGGCGCACTTATTACCAATACAAACTTAAGGTTTATACACAAGCACGTATATATCAAACGCATGCCTTCTGTTTGCAAAATGACCCGTCTTATAGAAAAAGATATTTTAAAAATGCCTATTGCTCATAAAGAAGGAAATTTTTACTGCGACGAGAAAACCTTGAAAAAGCTAAATAATGAAACAAGGGTTGTGTTTAGGTATTGTGACAAAAAAGGCACAATTAATGAGGAATCAAACCCAAATGGCAGTTTAGAAAATATTGCTGGCATATGCAACAAAAAAGGCAATATATTGGGCCTTATGCCGCACCCCGAAAGAGCTGTTAGTTTTTTAGGAGAAGATGGAGAGTATTTCTTAAGTTTTTTGAGGTAAAAAATGTTTGATAAAAGCAAAAGTTTCTTTGAAGAAGCCAAAAAATATATTGTAGGCGGCGTAAATAGTCCTGTTAGAGCTTTCAAAAATGTTGGAATAAATCCTATTTTCATCAAAAAAGCAAAAGGAGCCTACTTATACAGCGAAGATTCGCAAGTATTTATTGATTATGTATCAAGCTTTGGACCAAATATTTTAGGAAATGCTAACAATACAGTTATCAATAAAGTCAAAGCTGCAATTGAAAATGGTTTTACATATGGGGCATGCACTCAATTAGAAATAGAACTTGCAAAAAGGATAGTAGAGGCTTTTAGCTCCATTGAGCTAACACGTTTTGTTAATTCTGGTACAGAAGCTGTAATGAGTGCTATTAGGCTAGCGAGAGGATTTACGCAAAGAGAAAACTGCCTTAAGTTTATTGGCTGTTATCATGGTCATTACGATGGGATGCTTGTAGGTGCTGGCTCTGGGGCATCTACATTTGGTGTACCCACAAGCAAAGGCGTAATTGAAGATATTGCAAAACATACGCTACTTTGCGAATACAACGATTTTGATGCTGTTGAAAAAATATTTAAGAAATATGGTGATACTATTGCATGTGTTATAGTTGAACCAATTGCAGCAAATATGGGTGTTGTATTGCCTAAACCAAATTTTTTAAAATATTTAAGAGATATTACACTTGAGTACGGTAGTTTGCTTATTTTTGACGAAGTAATAACGGGATTTAGAGTATGTTATGGCGGCGTACAGACGTTAGAAAATATTAAACCAGACTTAACTATTTTAGGCAAAATTATTGGCGGTGGTTTTCCACTAGCTATGTATGGTGGCAAAAGGGAAATAATGAGTCTTGTGAGCCCAGAAGGCCCCGTATACCAAGCTGGTACCCTATCAGGAAACCCTATTGCTACACAAGCAGGTATTGCAACGCTTGATATGTTAAAACATACAAACCCTTACGAACAACTAAAATTGAATACGCAATACCTGGTTTCTAGAATAATGGGACTTAGCACTCAATACGATATACCACTAAGTGAAAATTCTTTTGGGTCGTGCTTTACATTTTTCTTTACAGATAAAAAACCTCTCAACTACAATGATGTTTTGCAATCAAATGAAAGATTATTTAAAAATTTCTTTTTAGGTATGTTGAAGCGTGGTATCTATTTTGCCCCCTCGCAGTTTGAAGCGAACTTTTTATCAACAGCACACACCAAAGAAGATTTGGAAACGACAATAAATGCTGCAGAAGAAATTTTTAGAGAATTTCAAAATGCTAAATTTATCGTATGAAAAAAAACAATAGAGATCTCTACAAAGGCTTGTACGATGCATCAACTATAGGCATGAGTTTTGTATTTTCCATATTAATAGGGGCAGTTTTAGGCTATTTTCTTGATAAAAAGTTTCCATCAACGCATCCTTGGCTTTTGCTCCTTTTCTTGTTTTTTGGTATAGTTGCTGCATTTAGAAATCTATATATTGGAACAAAAAAAATAAACAAAAACCAAACAAAAAATGAAACAGATAAAAAGACTTGAAATTATCTTGCTAATATTGTATTTTATATTCGCAATTGTTGCATTTTTTGCAACAAATGTTTTGTTTATAGGAGTTTTGGTGGGCGGTTTTTTAGCTATTTGCGATTGGTTTGTGTTAAAAAAAATGGCTTTTAAATGGGTAAAAAAAGGTAGATTTTCTTTTTTTGCAAATATTACAAGGTTTCTTTTTATTGCTTTTTTGATAATTGAAAGCTACAAGTTACTAGCTTATAGCTTTATTGGTTTAATAATAGGCTTTTCTATTTTGCCTATTTCTACATTTATTTATTTTGTTGTATTTAGAAAACATTTAGAAAGGGAGGCCTAATGGAAGCACCTAATTTTTTACAATTTTTAGCTGATATGCTACATGTTCCTAATTTTATGGTTTTTACGTGGTTTATCATGCTAGTTATAATCGTTTTAGCTATAAGCGCGCGTTTTACTTTACAATTTATGCCATCTGGGTTTCAGAATGTAGTGGAAGCATTCATTTCTGGCATGTATAGTTTTGTAGAAGACATACTTGGTCCAGAACAAACTAAAAAGCAATTCAAACTAATTGCTACACTTGGTATATTTATATTCTTTTCAAATATAGTAGAGCTTGTACCTTGGTTTGTACCACCAACATCTAGCTGGAATACAACAATTGCACTGGCTATTTTGGTATTTGTCTATTACCAGTATTTAGGCATAAAGCATAATGGTTTAAGATACATCAGACACTTTATGGGACCTGTTTGGTGGCTTACACCATTGATGATACCTGTTGAAATTATTGGTCATTTTGCAAGAATCTTATCTTTGTCTGTGAGGCTTTTTGGAAATATAGGCGGCGATGATTTATTGCTTGCAGTGTTATTTTTTTTGGTACCAGCACTTGTGCCAATTCCTGTTATGTTTTTAATATTATTTGCTGCAGTGTTGCAATCATTTATCTTTCCACTGCTTACAACACTATACATTGCAGATGCTGTTGCAACACACCATGAGTAAACAATTTTTTATTGTGAGGAGGTTTTATGAAGGGTAAGGTTTTATTTCTAACTGCACTTTTTTTGTTAGCTGCTACTAGCGCATTTGCAGCAGGCGCTCCACAAGCTGCTTCATCTTTAAAAGAGTACTATATGCTTGTAGCTATGGGTGGAGCTATTGGACTGGGTTTAGCTGCTGGTGGTGGCGGAATTGGCCAGGGTCATGCAGTAAATGGAACAGTATTAGGTACGGCAAGAAATCCCAGCTTATCTGGTAAATTACTAACAGTAATGATGATCGGCCTTGCTATGATTGAGTCGCTCGTTATCTACATGCTTGTTATTGTATTGATAATTTTTTATGCAAATCCATTCCATATTGTGTTTTAATTAAAAACCAACAAAGGTGGGTACTCGCCCACCTTTTGATTAACTGTTTGTTTTTAGCTTTTTATTGATATAATCATTAACTATCGTAAAAATTAACTGTGTATAAGAGTTTTTTGGCATTGTTGAAAAGATTTTTTCTAAATATGCCTCTTTCTTTATTTTTTGCAGTGTGTAGGTAAAATTAATATCAAAAACCCAACTTAAATGAAGTATTTTCAAATCAACAATAGTATTTAAATCTTCATAAAAAGGACTTGTTTTATTTAAAATCTTTTTATAAACATCATCCGTTATTAAATCGCTGTTTTTTAATCCCAAATTAATAGAGTTATTAGGATTTTGCGATAGGTAATTTTGCGTAATTATTCTATATATGTCAATTTTATCTGCATCTCTAATAACTTTTGATAAAAAATTGATTTTGTAATCATCATATCTTTGCATTTTAGCTTTGTTATGATTTTCTATTGCTTTTACAATAATATCTTTCGTGTATTCATTGATGTTTTTTAATAAGTCATTTTCTGTTATTATTTTAATGGAAAGTTCAGCGTGGTTTGTGGATATTTTATCATTGAATGTAGAAAATACTGCATACTGTTCAAATCTGCCCAAATCGTGAAATAGTGCAATAATGAAAGAAACAAGCCTACACTGTTGATTTTTTCTGTAATTTTGCATAATCTTTAGCGATTCTTTACATACGTTATGTGTATGGATACGTTTTAATTCAAGATTTTCTTTTTTGTCTGGATTATTTTTGACTATATTATCCACGTATCTGTCAAACCAACGTTTTAAATTTACAACATGGCTAATACTTAAATTCTCAAGCTCGCTCATCAAATAATATTATATCACAAACAACAACAAATTAGCGATCTAATTTAAATTTTCTTTTTAAGTTTCCCAAGTTTAATAAAATAGTTGGCAATACAAATAGCACAAAAAAAATCTGAGCAAGTAAACCAAAAATAATTGCTATGGCTAATGGCTGTAACATATCTGAAGCATGACCAAAATTTACTGCAATAGGCATCAAAGACAATATAGCAATCAAGGTAGACATAACGATTGGACGCATCCTATTTTTGCCAGCATTTATAATTGCGCTGATGTTGCTATTTTTATTTTCAAAGAATTCTTTATACTCACTAATATAGAAAATAGCTGTTTCTGTGTTTATGCCCACACTCATAATAAGACCCATAATTGATGTTATATTTAGCTGAGTATTGGTTATATACAGGCCAATAAAATCTGCAGTTAACGCCAAAAGCGACATAAATAAAATTGTTAAAGATAATAAAAACTCCTCATACAAAAACAGCAATACAGCAAAAACTAACACAACTGCACTTATAAGTATAATTGAAAGATCAAA
Organism: Desulfurella sp.; assembly: GCA_031960885.1. GTDB lineage: Bacteria > Campylobacterota_A > Desulfurellia > Desulfurellales > Desulfurellaceae > Desulfurella. The sequence goes on from JAVRLY010000012.1 coordinate 25,798, forward strand.
AAATGCTTTCTTTTGTTGAGCGTAAAGACCTCCAAACTCGTAATATACACCCTTTTCATTTAATATCTGAGATTTGTTTAAAATATTTTTTACATTTCCTACGGCTTGACCTAAACTTGTATTACTTATCCTTGCGCTAACTGCTATCATATTTTT
>JAVRLY010000013.1:0-24725 GCA_031960885.1 Desulfurella sp.
GTTTTAGTAGTTTATATATTATGTCGTTTAATTCCAAGTCTGGACAAGATGGGTATCCAGGTGAGTATCTTAATCCTTGATACGATTTTATAGAAAAATTAACATCATTCAAACTATGTGATTCATTATTTGCAATATTTAATTCAATACGGATTTGCTTATGTATAATTTCTGCCAAACTTTCAGTTAATTCTATACCTAACCCGTGAATTAAATGATACTTTTTATATTCACCATTTTTAAATAATGACTGTTCAAATGATGAAAACTCTTTGCCAGCCGATACCAAACTAAATGCAACAGTATCGTTTATATCATGTCTAAAGTAATCAGCCAAGCTTAAGTAAGGCTCGTGCTCGACTCTTTTAAAATACATTGCATATTTTGCAAAATTTATAGCTTCTTGAATATCTAAATCATTTGTTAATAAAGAAGAATTTTCATCAAATATATACAAAGAAGCGCCTTTTGTGTCGTTGTTTTTCAATCTCAATACAGAATCAGACCTGCAGGCAAAATAACCGTATACGATTAATGGCTGAAAAATATTTTTTTCTATAAGAAGTGATTTTAATTTTTCAAAGTTCGGCAAAATCTCGTTTTCTTTAAGTTTTTCATACTCTTCTTTACTTAAATCGCCTTTTTTATAACCCCATGAACGTACAAACAAAGCTGTCTTATTTATCCAATCAAATGCAAGGTTTTGAATATATCTGTAGTTTTGTGTATTTTGCGACACAAAAACTCTGGAACCAAAAAAAGGCGGCTTTGGTACATTTTGAGGTTTTGGCAAAACAATATTTTCTAAAGATATGTTAACACTTGGCATGCTTAGTATTTTTTGCTTTTTTGGCGATGCTACAAGAGATTGTTTTTTGCTTTCAATAACTGATATAGCTTTTAAACCATCAAAAGCATCTTTACAATAAAATACGTCTGCAGAGTATATGGGCTTACAGTATTCCTCTACAAATTTGCTATTTAAGGCTGCTCCACCAAGTAATACAGGAATTTTCAAACCTTGTTTTTCAAATTCATCTAAATTATTTTTCATTTCTATAGTTGATTTTACCAAAAGCCCACTCATACCTATACAATCTGCATTGTGCTTTTTTGCCGCATCGATAAATACTTGCGCTTCGACACGCGTACCCAAATTGATAACATTGTAGCCATTGTTTGTAAAAATTATATCAACAAGATTTTTACCCACATCGTGCACATCGCCTTTTACTGTTCCCAAAACAAGCGTAAGTTGTTTGTTTTCTTTCTTTTTATCCATAAATTGATTTAAATAATCAACACATTTTTTCATACTTTCAGCTGAAGCCAGTACAAATGGCAATTGCATTTTGCCTTCGCCAAAAAGTTCGCCTACAGTTTTCATTGCCTCGACAAGTAAATCTGTTACAATTTTGTCTGGCGCAATATTGTGGCGCGCTTTTTCTACGGCTTCTATTAGTTTGTCCGTTTGAGCATTTATTAAAAGTTTTTTTATTTTATCCTCAATAGGTAAGTCATCGTAGATTTCTTTTTCTTCTATTTTTTCGCTATCAGAAAAATGATTAATAAAATTTAATAATGGATCACCATTTTGCCAATCGTTGAAAATTAGTTTTTCGCAAATGTCTCGATCTTTTTCATTTATTAGATTGTATGCAATAAGGTTTTTTGGGTTTACAATAGACATAGTTAGGCCATTTTTAACAGCATGGTATAAAAATACAGAATTTAAGTATTTTCTGGCTTGGGCTTTGAGTCCAAATGACACATTTGATATGCCAAGCACCGCACCTACTTCTTTATGGGTACTTTTTAATTCTTTAATCGCCTCAATTGTATCTTTAGCTGCATTTCGATACTCATCTTCTGCTGATGCAACTGTAAATGTGAGCAAATCAAATACCAAATTGGATGATTTAAGGCCGTTTTTTAGGGCTCTATCAAGCATTCTATATGCAATTTCCAGTTTGCGCTCTTTTGTTTTTGCCATACCTTTTTCATCTATAGCAAGCAATACGAGCGCACTTCCGAACCTATTTGCAAGCTCGCAAATTCTATCAAATTTATCAACACCATCTTCCAAGTTTGCTGAGTTTATTATTGGTTTGCCCCCAATGAGCTTTAAAGCCTTTAGCAATGTGTTTGGTTGAGTGGAATCAACCATCAAAGGAACTGCAATCTTTTGATTAAACCTGCTAATTACATCTATCATGTCTTTTTCTTCGTTGCGTCCTGCAAAATTAACGCTAATATCTAAAGCTTTTGCGCCACTTTGGATTTGCTCTTGAGCTATTGTGAGTATTGCATCGTAGTCTTCTTTCAATAACAATTCTCTAAATTGCTTAGACCCTGTAGCATTGGTACGCTCACCTACAAAAAAAGGCGGCGGATCTTGAAAGAGTGGTTCGCTAATATAAAGGCTTGCAAGCGCTTTAGGCGTTTCCCCTTTTGGCGGTTTTGGTTGTAAATTTCTAATTTTTTCATATAGGGCTTTAATATGCTTTGGCGTTGTACCACAGCAACCTCCAATAATAGTAACGCCATCTATATCACAAAATTTTAACTCAGCTGAAGCGAAACTTTCTGGATCCATTGGGTAGCAAACTTTACCATTTACATTTTCTGGTAACCCCGCATTTGCGTGTATTGAAATAAAACCGCCCCAATTTTCAGACAATCTTTTTAAATGTGTTTCAACTTGAATTGGACCACTTCCGCAATTTAACCCAAGCGTTAATATATCAAATGGCTCTAATATTGCAGCAAGTGTAACAACGTCTGTTCCAATGAGCATTTGGCCATTGAGTTCGATTGTAGCAGACACCATAATAGGAATATCTTTTTGTTTGTTTTTAATTGCATCAAAGCAACCATTAAGTGCTGCTTTAATTTGGAGTGGGTCTTGAAATGTTTCAAGCAAGATTATATCTACTCCGCCATCAATCAAACCAGATGCTGCCAAAAAGTATCCATTGTGCATTGTGTCAAAATCAATTTGACCAAGTGAAGGCAATTTAGTTCCAGGACCAAGCGAACCAGCAACGAATTTTGGGTTATTATTTAAATCTAATTGTTCTTTGGCACTTTTTGCAATAAAAGCTGCTTGTTTGGCAATCTCATAAGTTTTATTTTGCAAGCCATATTCTTCAAGCACCCACGGTAAAGCTCCAAAGCTATTGGTTTTTGTAATATCTGCACCAGCTTGTAGATAATCTATATGGATACTTCTAATAATATCTGGCCTTGTTATATTTAATACTTCATTGCACCCGACTTTTCCATCCCAGTCTGAGATAGACAAGTTATAGGATTGAAGCAATGTCCCCATTGCGCCATCTAATATGAGATAGTGTTTTCCAACTAAATCTTTAATGTTCAATTCTTCATGCCTCCAGCAAACTAGATTATATAAAAAATTAACATTTTTACAATGAGCCTTTTGTTAAACTTGATTTTTGCAAGCACTAAATATATAATCAAAAACGAAGAGTAGGGTATTAGCGCCCATAGCTCAGTTGGATAGAGCGCAAGATTGCGGTTCTTGAGGCCAGAGGTTCGAATCCTCTTGGGCGCGCCACTTTTAGCGATACCCACCTTTGGAGCTACTTGTGGGAGCGTTTGCAAACCCCGCCAGGTCCGGAAGGAAGCAACGGTAGCAAATCGACTCCTAGCAGGTAAACTTTATTGGTGGGTATCGCTAAGGAAGGCAAAGAATGTATATAGTTTTTGCAAGAAAGTATAGGCCTCAATCGCTTGATGAAGTAATAGGACAAGATATTGTTGTAAAAACAATAAAAAATGCAATTGAACAAAAAAGGCTTTATCATTCTATCTTATTTTATGGTTCTATGGGTACAGGTAAAACTTCGCTTGCAAGAATTATAGCAAAATCTCTCAATTGTGAAAAAGGACCAACTGTAAATCCTTGCGGCCAATGTGAACACTGCATAGCCATACAAGAAAGCAGAAGCGTTGATGTAATAGAAATTGATGGAGCTTCAAATAGACGTATTGATGATGCAAGAAATATTATAGAAAGTACACGTTATGCACCACTTAGTGCACGCTTTAAAATCTTCATCATTGACGAAGTTCATATGCTAACAGAAGAAGCATTCAATGCTTTATTAAAAATAATTGAAGAGCCACCAGACTATGTCAAATTTATATTTGCTACTACAAACATAGAAAAAGTACCTCAAACAATCCTTTCAAGGTGTCAGATTTTTAAACTCAATAAAATTACACCAGATAACATTTATGTAAAACTCAAAAAGATATTAGAGTCAGAAGATATGCAAATGGATGACGATGGTATAAAACTAATTTCCAAAGTGTCATCAGGTTCTTTGAGGGTAGCAGAAAACTATTTGGACCGGGTGGTTGCTTATAAAAATCAAGATATTAATGTACAAGATGTTTCGTATGTGCTTGGTGTTGCAGATTATAACGTAATTGATAATTTTATTGATGCTATTGTTAATTTTGATTCAAAATTAGCTTTTGAAAAAATTGAATACATATATGAGCATAATTTAAAGATAGAAATATTTGTTGAGATGTTACTTGAGCGTTTAATTATCTTGGATATCGATCTAGAATTAAAATCAGCTTTTATTAAGTTTTTTTATGATGCATATTTGCAAATAAAGTATAAAGTTGATGACATTGTTGCCTTAAAGGTTGCAACACAAAAATCGCTTGCAATAAAGAATTTGACAAAAATTGAAGATTTAATACAACATGTAAATAGCATATCTGTATATTCAAATACTGAAAAAAAAACTAAAACAGATAGTATAAGCTCAGATGATAATTTTGATAACAAAAGCAGTGTTGTAGCAGAAAATAATACTGATGAGACTATAGACAAATTCGATAAAATGGTTATTGATATCTTTGGTGGAGAAATAATTACAAAGAGGTGATTTATGGCAAAAGGTTTTGGTGGATTTGATATGGGCTCATTAATGAGCCAGGCAAAAAAAATGCAAAAAGAAATTGAACGTATCCAACAAGAAGCAGCAAAAGAAATTACACAAGTTAGCGTTGGCGGTGGTATGGTAAGCGTTAGCGCAAATGGTGATGGGGAAATTGTTGAAATAAAAATCTCAAAAGAATTGTTGAGTGATGATATTGATATGCTTGAAGATTTATTGCTTTCTGGCGTTAACGAAGCAATTAGAAAGGCAAAAGAAAAAGTCAAAGAAAAAATGTCAGCACTAACTGGTGGAATGAATATACCTGGTTTATGATTAAACAAATTAACAATTTAGTTGAATCAATAACAAAGCTACCTGGAATCGGTCAAAAAAGCGCACTAAGGTACGCTTTATGGTTTGTAAATCATCCACTTGATGCCAAAGAAATAGCTAAGAATATAGAATCAGCACTAAGTTTAAAAAAATGTGAAGCATGCGCCAATTTATGCGAAGGTGAAATTTGTGAAATCTGCTTAGATAAAAATAGGGATAAATCTACGATTTGCGTCGTAGAAACTGTTGAAACACTGCTTAATTTAGAATTTCAACAGATTTATAATGGTGTGTATTTTGTTTTATGGGGTTTGATTTCACCCATTGAAGGTATTTACGCAAACGATTTAGGGCTTGATAAACTTAAAGAAAAAGCAAAGCATGCAAAAGAAGTCATATTAATGTTGGATGATTCAATCGAAGGCAATCTCACAGCGCAATACATCTTAGAAATACTACCGAAAGATATCAAAGTAACAAAACCAGCTTCCGGTATACCAGTTGGATACAACATTGATTCGCTTGATAAATTAACTTTACAAAAGGCATTTCAAAATAGAGTGCCTTACTAGAGGGGTGTAATTTATGAATATAGCTGATTTGAGTACAATTATTGAAATTGAGTCAAAAGAAGAAAAAATTGAAAACTATGAGACAGGTTCATGGCGTGTTGAGCGTCCAATATGGAATGAAAAAACGTGTATTAATTGTTTATTTTGCTGGCAGTATTGTCCTGATGCATCCATTTTGTTAGATAACAATGGAAAAATGGCTGGCATTGATTATCACCATTGCAAAGGTTGTGGCATTTGTGTAGACGTATGCCCAACAAAACCAAAATCGCTTGTTATGGTCCTTGAAAGCGAGGTTCAAGAAAAAGGTTTAGATACAGTAAAATCCCAAGTATTTAAGATTTAGGGTAAATTTTCCTTTACTAACAAAGAGGCTTTTGAAAGCCCAGCTAAATATAAAGAGCCTGCGATAAATATATTGTGGTAATTTGTATCTAAAGCACACATCAAACACTCGTTTACATCGTTAAAAAAAGTGTATTTCTCTATGATGTGAGAGATATCTGATTCTTCAATTGAGTTTTGGTTAGTAATCTTTGTTATAAATATATTTTCAAAATGCTCGGATAGAATTTTAAGGATTTGGTCGTAGTTCTTTTGTTTTAAACTAGAATAAATCAAAAGTTTTGAGCCTTTAATTTTCTTTGCACACTCCAAAAATCTTCTTGCTCCATCTACATTATGCGCCCCATCGATAATAACTGTCTTATTTGACGATTTTATGACCTCAAAGCGAGCAGGCCAATAAGTTTTGTGTATAGCATTTGTTTCTAAACCCAAATTATAATGCTTATTTAAAACATCAATTGCAAGCATAGCGCATGCGAGGTTTTCTTTTTCATAGTCGCATACTAAAAATTCTAAATCAAACGAATTGGCTTTATTTAGATAGTGTTCATCAACAAAATATAATGGTATTGTTTTGGATGATTGTATTAAATTAACAACACTACGAGAGTTTTTACCTACAACACCAATATTTTTAATTATAGCCATCTTAGTTTTTGTTATTTTGTCAATTGTATCACCTAAATGTTGCGTATGGTCTAGAGAAACACTAGTTAAAACACTCAATATAGGGTCAACTACATTTGTTGCATCAAATTCCCCACCCATACCAACTTCAATGATTGCAAACTCTACGTTAAATTTTTTAAAGACAAGAAAACTCAACACTGTCAAAAATTCAAAGTACGTAACATTAAATTTTTTTCCTAACTGCTCGATATCCAAAGCAAGTTCTAATAGTGTATCAAAATCAACATTATTATTATTTACTTTAATACGCTCATTCAATAAAATTAAATGAGGCGATGTATACAGTCCCGTAGTATAGCCTTTTGAGCAAAAACTATCGCATAACATTTGAGCTACGCTTCCTTTTCCGTTTGTGCCGCCAATTAGTATGCTCTTAAATGCTCTTTGGGGGTTTGATAGCGCTTCAAGCATAGCCCTTATGCGCTCAAGGCCCAGTTTAATCGAATATGGTTGAAATTGCTCCAAAAGATGTTTTAATTTTAAATAGCTTTGCATACAACAACTGCCACTGCATAATCATCTGTATGTGATATACTAATATTAGCGTTAAACTTGTCATTATCGATGTAAATTTCTGGTGCGCCATTTTCGTTATGCAGGATGTTGATTTTATTAAATGGTATTTTCATATTTGTTGCTTTATAAAAGGCTTCTTTTGCGCAAAAAATTCCACACAAATGAATATGAGGGTGCTTTTTTGAAAAACAATAATCTAACTCTTGTTGAGAAAAAAACCTCAGCAGTGTTTTAATGCTAAATCTTTTTAATATATTTTCAAATCTTTTTGTTTGTTCTATATCTATTCCAACCATCGGGCTTTTTCTATAATCTGTTTCATTTGTATAATGGCTTCTTTTAAACCGCAAAACACAGCTTTAGAAATAATTGAATGACCTATATTAAGCTCTTCAATTTCTTTGATTTTTGCTATAAGATAAACGTTTTTATAGTTTAAACCATGCCCAGCATGCACATAAAGTCCTAAACTTTTTGCAAATTGAGCCGCTTGTAAAATTTCATTAGCAAAGTGGAATTGTTTTTGTAATGGTGCATTTGCATATTCTCCTGTGTGTATCTCAATTGAATCTGCGCCAATCTTTTTTGATTCTTCTATCTGTTTTTTGTCTGGGTTTATAAATAGACTAACAAGTATGCCTTTTGAATGCAATTTTTCAATAACTTCTTTTATTTGTTGAGCATTAGAGACAACATCAAGCCCCCCTTCTGTGGTTAGCTCTTGTCTTCTTTCTGGTACCAATGTTGCTTGATGAGGTTTTACTTCTAAGGCAAAATCAACAATATCGCTAGCAATGCTCATTTCCAAATTTAGTGGTATTTTTATAGCATTTTTTATAGCAATTACATCACTTTCTTGAATATGGCGTCTATCCTCTCTTAGGTGCATTGTAACATTGTCAGCTAAAGCTTCTTGAACAATAAATGCAGCATAGAGTGGCTCTGGTTCAATACCAAGCCTTGCTTGTCTAAGTGTAGCTATATGGTCAATATTAACTCCAAGTCTCATAATTTTCCTCCAAAAATAGTTTTTAATACAAAATCTAAGCTATTATTATCGTTTGAGTGAATTGTTATGGCATTTTGAGGTTTTTCGAATACTTCTTTTTGCTTAAAATAAATTTCAACTGTACCATCTGAAATACTAGGCTTTAAGAGACGTTTTTTTAAATTTTGCAAGATAGTTTGTTCATTTATGTCTAAAAAAACGAAATGTGGTTTTATACCAATATTATCTGTGGCTTTAATCAAATCTTGCCTGTATTGATTTTTTATGTAAGTAGCATCCAATATTACATTGTAGCCTTCTTTTAAAGATTTGTAAGCTTTCCATTTCAGCGCATTATAGACTATCTTGGAATGTTTAGGTGTGTAAATGCCACTTTCAAATTTAGCATTACTTTTACCTGTAAATAATTCTTTTCTTATTACATCAGAAGAATATAGCTTTGCGTTAATTTTTTTGGCTAACATATCACTAAAATAGCTTTTGCCACTGCCTGTTAAGCCAACCATAACTATAAGTACAGGCTTGTATTTGCTATCAATATATTTATATGACAAGTCAAAGTATTTTGTAGCTAATTGTGCATTATTTTCAAAATAAGCAATTTTGCCCCTAACGTAGGCTCTATAAACTTTGTAAAATGTTAAAACTTCTTTTAATGAATAATCTTGAGTAAACTCTATATATTTTTCTAAAAAGATATTTGCTAAATCATATCTCTTATAAAATTCTAAATCCATAACTAAAAATGCCACATCGCTTGCAACATCAGAATACCTAAAACGATCATTAAACTCAATGCAATCGTAAATGTATATTTTATCAGCAATACAGATATTATGAGAGTACAAATCACCGTGGCAATCCCTTATTTTTTGTTCTCTTATGCGTTTTTGCCAATCATAGGTGTCTAAAAAGTCATTTGTATAATTTCTTATTGCCTCAAATTGGTGTTTAGTTAAAAATTTACCTTGTGCGTCAAAGGTTTGGTTAAAATTTTCATCTGTGTTTATTTTGATGTATTCTTTTTGACCAAACTTACTAATATCATCACTTAATTGGGCATTTAGGTGAAATTTTGCTATTAATTGGGCAAGATTTTCAATATCTGATATTTTTAGGCTATCTTTTTGAAGCAATGTATCCATCATTTTATCATTAGGTAGCTTTTTCATAGCTACAGCATATTCTACAACCTCGCCTTTGCCACCAATAAAGAAATTACCATTGTTTTTTGTAATAGGAACAACACCAAGATACAAATCGTTAGAAAATCTTTTGTTTAACTCAACTTCTTTTTCGCAGTAAAATTTTCTTTTTTCTAGCGTGGTAAAATCTAAAAAGCCAAAATTTACAGGTTTTTTTATCTTATACACAGTATTATTTATTAGCACATAAGAAATATGCGTTTCAATCAATGTTGCATTGAGCTGTTTTTTTAAGCTTTCGATTAATTGATTCATAATAAGAGTATATACAGCCACAATAATTTTGTCTATAAAAATTAAAGGACTTTGAAAGTTCGCAAGAGCGTTTAAAACCATCCTTTTTTTTAAAATCTTCATCTAAGAATTCTACACTTAAAGTCTCAAGTGTTTTGCCTATATTTCTTATTTTATCATATTTTTTTAGTGGGCTAACTGATAATGTGGTCGTAAAGTAATCAAAATTATGTTTTTTTGCATAAATAGCTGTATTGTACAATCTATAAGCATAGCACACAGTGCATCTTTTTGAACCTTCTGGGTAATGTTTGTATGTTTTAATTTTTTTAAACCATTCGTGTGGGTTATATGATGGCACAATTAGTGGTAAATGGTGATAGTCGCATAACTGCCTAATTTCTTTTAATCTTAACTCATACTCTTTTTTTGGCTGTATATTTGGGTTAAAAAAATACACACTGAGTCTAAATTTATCTATTAGGCGCTCTATAACGCTTGTTGCACAGGGCGCACAACACGCATGCAATAGTAGTTTTGGTTTGAATGTGTTATTAATAAATTGTTTTATTGGCTGGAAACTTTTTCTGTGGATATCACAAGTGCCATACTTCATTAAAGCTTGGGCATGTTTTTTTGTACCGTAACCTTTGTGATGATCAAATTCATATAAAGGATATTTTTGAGACATAAGCTTCATATAGCGATCTCTGCTTACTTTTGCAATGATTGAAGCAGCTGATATACAAGGCACTTTTGCATCACCATCTATTATGGTTTTGTATTTTATATGTAGATTCAAATGATCTTTACCATCAATGAGCAATATATCTGGCTTATAAGGCATATTTTCTATTGCCCTTTTTATTGATAATTCAAATGCTTTGACAATACCAAATGTGTCGATTTCATCATTTGTAGCTATACCAATACCAAAGATGCTTTCTTTCACAAGAATATCATAAATCATTTGGCGTTTTTTTTCAGATAAAACTTTAGAATCCTTTACAATACTATAAAGGTGTTTTGGAAGTATACAAGCAGCGCTAACAATTGGACCAGCCCAGGGACCTCTTCCTGCTTCATCTACACCAGCTACTTGCATAGTGAGTTTTTTTTGGCAAAAACATGGGAATATTTAGGTTTATTTAAATAATTAGAAACCACAGAGCATTTTATTATAAACAAAAAATATACCCTATCATCATCAAATTCTGAAAGTGTTTCAAAATTGCCCTGACCTTTTGAAATAATTATATCTGCCGTTTTGTAAATTTCTTTGCATTCATCATTGCAATAATCAGGCCAAAAACCCGGTGTGGGCTTTGTGCTTTCTATAATTGGACCAATGTCTTCTAAGCCTAACCCTTCAATATCGTTTCGTGTTACATCGTTTATTATGGGTTTACCGCGCAAAGCTATGTAAATTTTAATATTGGGGTATAATGATTTGATAGTTTCTAAAAATAATTTATCAAATACGATTTCGCCAGCATTATCAGCCAAAAACAACAATATGTTAGCTTTTTCAATCTGTTGTCTAAACTGTTCAATATCGCTAACGATGAAACCTTCATTAATGGCTTTTGAGATAGTTTCTTTAATATCAAATTTTTCTACTTGCGAGCCAAAATCTATAATATTGCCTGCAACTGAGATATTGATAGCTGCTTGCAATTTATCTTGAGCACTGTCAATATATTTTTTTAAATCATCAACATACTTAAGTGCAATGTTGTTGTATTTTTTCTTGATCTCACTGTATGGGTCATTATGGTTTAGTGTTTTTGTAATAGAACCATATACATACTCAGAAATTAGTGGTGGTGGCACATCATAGTTAAGTGTGGATAATACTTGCGCAACATTTTTTAAGGCTAAAATAGCTTCTTCATCTTTTTTTATGGTTATTTGCGCTACCCTAATAGCTTGGGATACAAAACAAACAAAACATTCTGGCTTTGCTTTCACAATTTAAAATTATACTTAAAAAAATAGCGATGTAAAGGTTTTACAAAGTACCAGATTTATGCTAATATATATATATGAAAAAAATTGACTCTATTGAGGCTTTTGAAAGAGTTATTGATTGTTCAACTCCAATTGGAATCCTATTTAGCACAAGCGATTGTTCAACATGTAAAGCACTTGCGTTAAAATTAAAAGATAAAGAAAACTTTTTTGAAATTGACATTGAAAGCTTGCCCTCTATTGTTTCTATTTCACATATATTTGCTGCACCCACTATCGCTATTTATCTAAATAAAAAACAAATTAATGTTTTTAGTGGTGTTTTTTCTCTAGATGAAGTCTTAGATTATATTAATAGGATAAAAAACTATGTATGTACATGAATCAATTTTTGAGATAGCTAAATCAAAAGCTTTGGAATTTGAGATTAGTGATATTAGAATTGGTCTTGGCTATACATGTGTGGAGCTAAATGGCAAAAACTTGGGCCTTTCATACACGTTTGCTAAAGAATTAAACACTCTAAGTTGTAATGTGTTAGATATTGGACAAAGTATAATTGGCAAAAAAGCTATTGAGCTTATAAATGGAATTTTTTCTTACAATTTACTAGATAGTGCTTTAGCAATTGCTTGTGCAAACGCTATCTTAAATAAACCACAAGAGAATTACACGGATTTTCTAAGCCTTATTGATGAACAAAAAAATGTTGTAATGGTAGGATATTTTGCACCAATCATAGATAAGATTAAAAATAAGGCAAAAAGTCTAAAAATCATAGAACGCGATAGTAGATTTGGCTCTTTGCCAGATTGGGCAGCTTTTTTTGAGTTAAAACAATGTGATATCGCCATTATATCAGCAACAACACTTGTTAATAAAACCGTTGATAGCATACTTAATTTCTCAAATGCTCAGTATAACATTATCTTAGGCGCAACATGTACAATGTCAAAAGAGGCATTTTCTCACACAAACGCCACTCATTTGTGCGGCGTTAGCATATTAGATAAGGATAAAGTGAAAACATTGATAAGTCTTGCAGCTGGCACAAGGCTTATTTCAAAGTACACTAAAAAAGAGTGCGTTGTATGTTAATTTTATCTAAGGCTTTAGAAAAAGTATTGCCGATTATTGATAATGACAAACTACTAGGCGAGTATGTCGAATTTAAAACAGAAGATAACATTTTGTTTACAAAATTTTTAACATCGTTTAGCGAAGGCTTGAGTTTTAAACAAATAGAGCAAACATTAAGCGTGAAAGATTTAATCAGCATGGATTTGACTGACGATACATCCAAAGAATTGATAGTTGGCTTTTTAAATGCTTTTGTTAATTTTTACTATAAGGAAGATACCACTTCTTTTTGTAATAATAAAACACTATGTTTTAATGAAATAGGCAAAAGATTATCAAAGCGATACGGCCCTGATTTAAGTGTATGTTTTATAGATACCAAAAGTGATAACCTAAATATCTTGTCAAATTATAATTTTAAAATAGATTTTTTGGATTTTAAAATAGATTTTTTGGATTTTATTGATAGCGATTTTGAAAATCGTGTATATAATTGCGTATCTAATAATTTTTTGGTATTATGCAATGGGTATTGCTTAACAAAGCCAGTTGCAGATGAGATTTTAGAGGTATCATCAATGGATAATAAAAATAGGCTGGTTATTTTTTTTGGGCCTCAAAGCGCATTTGTAAGTTTAATTGGCCTAAAAAGGCTTTGCTTTTTAAAAGAAGTAGGAGGATAAATGGTTTACCATTATTTGAGTCCGACAGATTTTAGCACGCAAGAGACACTAAAAATCATAGATGATGCGTTTGAAATAAAAAACAAAATCAAAAAAAGGCAAGACTATAAACCATTTAAAGATTATATATTAGCAATGATTTTTGAAAAATCTTCAACACGCACAAGGGTATCTTTTGAATCAGGATTTAAAAAACTTGGCGGACAAACAATATTTTTGTCATCAAAGGACATACAGTTAGGCAGGGGCGAAACGATACAAGATACAGCCAAAGTCATATCAAGCTATTGCGATATCATCATGATTCGTACTTTTGAGCATCAAAGATTAATTGATTTTTCTTCTTGCTCTAGTGTTCCGATAATTAATGGCTTAAGCGATTTATTGCACCCTTGTCAAACACTTGCAGATATGCTTACAATAAAAGAATATTTTGGCACTTTGGAAAATATAAAATTGGCATATGTAGGTGATGGCAACAACATAGCAAATTCTTTACTTTTGCATTGTGCTATGCTTGGTATTGATATAGCAATTGCAACTCCACAAGATTATAGTCCAAGTGGTTTAATTGTAAAAGAAGCGTTAGAGATTTCAAAAATTAGTGGTTCAAATATTGTTATCGCAGATGACCCAATAGAAGCTGTAAGCGGAGCAAATGTAATCTATACTGATGTATGGGCATCTATGGGACAAGAAGAACAAAAAGAAAAAAAACATTCATTATTGAAAAAATATCAAGTTAACGAAGACTTATGCGCGTATGCAGATAACAATTTCATTTTTATGCATTGTCTTCCAGCTCATAGAGAAGAAGAAGTAGTAAGTTCTGTTATAGATGGCAAACATTCTGTAGTATTTATACAGGCAGAAAATCGTCTGTATGCTCAAATGGCAATAATTTTTAAGTTATTAAAGGAGTAGCGTATGAATGTAAAAAAAGTAGTTTTAGCTTATTCTGGCGGTCTTGATACATCGGTTATCATTAAATGGTTAATGGATAAATACAATTGCGAGGTTATTACGTACACTGCTGATTTGGGTCAAAATGAACCCCTTGAGCCAATAAAAGCAAAAGCTCTAAAAACTGGTGCAACAAAAGCATATGTAGAAGATGTGAGGAAAGAGTTTTTGGAAGACTATGTAATGAAAGCATTTAAAATGAATGCACTGTATGAAAACAAGTATCCTTTGGCAACAGCACTTGGTAGGCCTCTTATAACAAAAAAACTAGTAGAAGTAGCCATTCAAGAGAAAGCTGATGCAATAGCCCATGGCTCAACGGGCAAAGGTAATGATCAGGTTAGGTTTGATGTTTCTGCTGTAGCTTTAAAACCAGATATAAAGGTGCTTGTACCCATTAGGGATTGGGAGTTAAAATCCAGAGAAGAAGAAATTGAGTATGCCAAAAAGTTTAATATAGACATACCAATAACCAAAGAAAAGCCCTATTCAATAGATAGAAATATTTGGGGTGTAGCCATTGAAGCGGGTATTTTAGAAAACCCAGAGCAAGAAACGCCAGAAGATATTTTTTCTTTGACAAAAAACCCACTTGAAGCGCCAAAAGAACCTCAATATGTGACAATTGGGTTTGAGCGTTCTATACCTACAAGCATAGATGGCCACAAAATGCCTCTTGTAGATTTAGTTGAACACTTAAACCATATTGCAGGCAATCACGGCGTTGGCAGAATTGACATGATTGAAAACAGACTGGTTGGTATAAAATCAAGGGAAGTGTATGAAGCGCCTGCTGCTGTAGTATTACTTGAAGCAAAAAGAGCTCTTGAACAGCTTGTGCTTGATCGTGAATCAATGCATTTTAAAGACCAGCTGGCCATAAAATATGCTGAAATTGTATATTATGGATTGTGGTTTTCGCCATTGAGAGAAGCACTTGATGCTTTTGCAGATAGATTATGCGAAAATATAACAGGCGAAGTTACTATGAAGCTTTACAAAGGCTCAGCAGTTGCTGTTTCAAGAAAATCACCATACTCTTTATACAATAAAAATCTTGCGACATACGATTCATCAGATACATTTAGGCATAAAGATGGTGAGGGTTTTTGCAATATATGGGGTTTACCACTTAAAGTAATAGCAAGTGTAAAAAACATGCAAAAATAAATAGCTATTTAATTTATGCCCCATGCAATAATAAAGACCACTAAAAATTTAGATCAAATAAAGTGTGTTGATGTTTTCTTATATAAAAACAGGGGCATTGTGCCCCTTAGTGATCCATATAATTGCTTTTTAGATATCTATAAAAAACAAAACGATTTATTGGTTATCAAACTTAATAAAACAACGCGCTTTATTGTAACAGATGAGCTTAAAAATTTAATTTATGAATTTGCAAAAAAGGTTGCCAATGATTTAAATTCGGAAATTATTCATCATAATTTAAAACCTACAAATACACACATAGTATTATGCGATTGCTTTGAAAAAATTTTTGCTCAAAAAAAACTCATTACGCTAAGCACACCTATAAACAATTTAGAAATAGGCTTTGGAAAAGGTGAATTTTTATTTGATTTAGCAGAAAAAAAACCAGATGAAGCTTTTTTTGGCATTGAGATATATGGCAAAGATTACTTAATTGCTCTAAACAATTGTTGTAATCAGAAGCTAAAAAACGTAAAACTTATTAATTACGATGCAAAACACGCATTGGATTTATTTGAAAATAACAGTTTTGATAATATATACGTAAATTTTCCAGAGCCTTGGTTTAAGATTTATCGCATTAGACACTCTATTTTTAATAGGCTCACTTTCAAAAAAATCGTTGATAAAATTAAGCCACATGGTACTTTACATGTTGTAACTGATAATTACGCTTTTTCATTGTACAGTGCAGTTATCTCACATCATTTTGGCTTAGAACCAATAGATAACCGTTTTATTAGCGTGGATGATAATATCGATACAATGTATGCAAAAAAATGGCGCCGAAAAAACAGAATATTTTATAAACTTGAATTAAAGAAAAATTTCGCTTCAAAACCAGCTTTTTATAAAACATTCGATTTTCCCGTTAAATTGAAGAAATTGAATTATAAAGATGAAGAGTTAATCTTTAAAGTATTGGGTATATATGAAAATAAAAATTATAACTACAAAATCATAGAGGTTGTTATTGGAAATTATTTAGCTCAACATGTTTTTTTTGGTTTTTCTAACAACATGATATTTTTGCTTCCACAAACATACTTCATATATACAAAAGATTTTTGTGATTGCTTAGATATTGTGCTTTCAATCTAATAAGATGAAAAATTTGATTTTTTTCTATCTAGCATATTTGTTGGCAAAATAGCCCTTAGTATTCAAATACAAAAAATCTCAAAAAGCGTTATATGTCAAGACTTCTTAGCCTAAATAGCGCATAAAGATTGACATATTTAACATAATCTGATTATATTATACTGATACAAATTGAGTTTGAAACATCGGGGGGTGAATTATGTCTATTCCTACTTATGAAGAAATTATGCTTCCGCTTTTAAGATTGCTTTCTGATGGCAAGGAATGGAATCTTAAAGATTGTGAAAAAAAGCTTGCGGAAGAGTTCAAATTGAGTGAAGAAGATTTAAATTTACAGCTTAAAAGTGGACATAGAGTTTTTTACAACAGAATTGCTTGGGCAAAAACCTATTTAACTAAAGCAGGCCTTATAGAATTACCAAAAAAAGGTATATTTAGAATAACCGAAAGAGGAAAAGAAGTTTTAAAAGAAAATCCTGAAAAATTAGATTCAAAATATCTGATGAAATATGAAGAATTCAAGGATTTTATTGAAAAAAGCACACAAAAAACTAAAATAGGCGAAATTTCATCTACAAGTATAGCTATTGAAGAGTCTAATCAAAAAACGCCTTTTGAAAAAATTGAGGAAGCTTTTAGAGAGATAAAATCATCATTAGCAGACGAACTATTACAAAAATTAAAAGAAATAGATTTTTATCAATTCGAAGATGTGGTTTTAGATTTGCTTGTTAAAATGGGATATGGTGGATCAAGAGAAGAAGCTAAACAAAGAACTAAAAAAACGAATGACGAAGGTATAGATGGAATAATTAACGAAGATCGACTTGGACTTGAAAGAATATATATACAAGCTAAAAGATGGAAAAATGGGGTTGTTGGAAGACCCGAGATACAACAATTCTCTGGTGCTTTGGATTCAAAAGGAGCTAACAAGGGAATTTTTATTACAACTTCTAAATTTTCAAAAGAAGCTATTGACTGGACAAATAGGTTAACAAATAAAAAAATAATATTGATTGATGGCAATCAATTAGCAGAATATATGATTGAGTTTAATGTCGGAGTAACTACTCAAGCAGTTTATGAAATTAAGCGAATTGATAATGATTATTTTGAGGAGGAATAATAAACAGAAATAACCCATTACTCAAAAAAATAACACATTACTTTCTAACAATAGAAATTATAATTTAAAGTAAGGCAGTGTACCACTAAGAATTTACAACACAATGCCTCCTCCCATTGCCTGCGAATACTATTTTACATACTTTCAATCACGAAGCTCCATTGAAGTATTTGCTACAACGTTTTCAATTACATTAAACTATCAAAATTCAACACTATCAGAATTACCTACATACAATTTGCTTTGGCTGCCAAATTTTGCACTACCTTCTACTACGTTGAGACCTTTAGCAATCATGTGTTCAACAGCCACAACACCAGTGCAATGATTTGCAGCAATTTTCTTTAAGTTCCAACTCTTTAATTTATCAATTTCATTTGCATTTTGTTCGTTCCAATCCTCTAAAAGAGAAATGTGAAGCCCTCCATAAAGGCCAAATAAGTTATCACCGTAATTGCTTTTAACATATTCCATCATATTGTTTACGCCTGGGTGACAACAACCCGTCACTGTAACAAACCCTTTGTCTTTGACATTAAACACTAAAATTTGTTCATTTTTGATTCCCAGTATGATATCTAATTTGTATGTAAATGAACTAAGAACATCGTTTTGATATTTATCATCAACTTCAATTAATTTACCTTTAAAGTTGCTTTTTTCAATAATGTCATACCCCTGTTGGCTAAAACCAGCAGGAATGTATAAATTAAAATCGTTTCTAATTTTTGTAAGGCTATTTAAACCCCAAAAATGGTCCATATGCTCATGGCTTATAAATACATCATTCAATTGCTCTTTTTTTAATAAATCAATTACGCCTTCCCTATCAAACACCCAATACATATAAGATTCTCTCCAACCAACATCAAGCAATACATAGCCTTTTTGAGAGTTCTTTTTAAACTCAATTAAAGCGCTATATCCACCAGCATTTTTGTAATCCCAATCAATTTGATACTGGTTAGCATTCATTCCGCCAGCCCTTTTAATATCGCTCATAAGCAAAGCTGTATCAAACCAACTCGTTTCGGATACGCAAGTAATTTTTAGCTCATCTACACTAAACATACATCCCCCTTTTTTTGAATTAGCTAATTTTGCTTCCCGGTTTAATATCGCCATCTACTGTTAGTAATTTAAGCGTTGTTCCATCTTTTGCAGCAAGAAGCATGCCATTTGATTCTACATTCATGAGTTTTGCTTTTTGCAAATTTGCCACAACTATTATTGTTTTTCCAATCAATTTTTGTGGTTTGAAATATTCTTTTATGCCTGCTACAAGCGTTCGGGGCTTGTCTTCACCAATATCAATTTTAAGCTTAAGTAATTTATTCGATTTTTCTATTTCATATGCTTCAATTATTTTTGCAACCCTCAAATCTACTTTCTTAAATTCGTCAATGCTTATGCGCTCTTGTAGGGTATTTTCCTCTTTTGGTTTATATTCATAGCGAGAAAACAACATTTCTTTCTTGCCAATTGTTACATTGTTAGATGACCATTCCATAAAAAAATCTATTTGTTTAGAATATATATCATCACTAAACCCAATTTGACTATATATTTTTTTAGCTGTATCTGGCATAAATGGCAAAATTGCTCCGCATATAAATTTTATTGAGCAATACACATTGAATAATATATTATCTAACTCACGCTTATCTTTTACTGCCCATGGTTGTTTATCAGTTATGTATTTATTTGTAAATCTTACAAAATTCATAATTGACTCAAGCGCTTCATCAAACCTAAAAACATCAAAAGCGTTCTTAATGCTTACAAACGTCGACTGGGCCAGATTTTTTATTTCTTCATCAACTAAACCTTCATTTACCACGCCATTATTGTATTTTTCTATCATTGTAAGCGACCTATTAACCAAATTGCCAAGGTCATTTACAAGGTCACTATTTATCTTTTCCACAAATTCCTTTTCACTAAAATTACCATCAAGGCCAAATGGTACGGCTTTAAGCAAATAGTATCTATATGCATCTTTTGGGTATTTTTCTATCATTTCATTGGGATCTACAACATTACCCAATGATTTGCTCATTTTTTTCCCATCAACAGTCCACCACCCATGAGCCACAACATGTTTTGGTAATGGCAAATCCAAACTCATTAGAAATGCTGGCCAATAAACAGCATGAAATTTTAATATATCTTTTCCAACCAAATGAACATCAGCTGGCCAAATTTCTTCATAAGTATCATTTGGGTAGCCAATAGCGCTTAGGTAATTAAATAATGCATCAAACCACACATAAATGGTGTGTTTTTCATCAAAAGGCACTTTTATGCCCCAATCTAAATTTATGCGCGTTACGCTTAAGTCTTTAAGTCCACTTTTAACAAAACTTACAATTTCATTATACCTCGATTTTGGCAAAACAAATTCGGGGTTATCTTCATAAAATTTAAGCAACCTATCTTGATACTTGGATAGCTTAAAAAAATAAGACTCTTCCTTTACAAGCTCTAATGGCCTTGAACAATCAGGACATGTATTATTAGGTCCTGGTTGCGCATGAAATGTTTCGCACGGTACGCAATACCAACCTTCATATTCGCCTTTGTAAATATCGCCTCTTTTGTAGACTTCTTCAAACACTTGCATTACTGTTTTTTTATGGTAATCATCTGTTGTCCTAATAAATTTAGTATTTGTTATATCAAGTCTTTCCCATAGTTTTTTGAATCTTACAACAACTTCATCGGCCAGTTCTTTTGGTGATTTGTTTAATGACTTTGCTGTTGTTTCGATTTTTTTTCCATGTTCATCTGTACCCGTTAAAAAAAATACCTTTTCTCCCATCAATCTACGAAATCTAGAAATCGTATCTGCTGCAATTGTCGTATACGAGTGGCCAATATGGGGTACATCATTAACATAGTAAATAGGTGTTGTAACATAATAGCTATTCTTCTTCGATAATTTCATACTCATCTCCTTTTTCTTCGGCAATTTTTATAACATTTCTAATGGAATTAGCACTAACTTCTACCATTTTACCTTCTTGAGCTTTTATTACAATAGTGTTTTTTATTGGATTTGCAAGAACTAACTCGCCTTCTTGCTCATCTGTTTTAACAATTGAGTTTTTTGGAGGCAGATTTTTTAGAAAAACGGAATAGATATGCTCTTCGTAATACAAACAACACAACAATCTTCCACATATACCAGAAATTTTTTTCACGCTAATGCTTAAATTTTGATCTTTAGCCATTTTTATTGACACGGGCTCGAAATTTTGTAAAAAGCGTTTGCAACACACAATTTGACCGCATAAACCTACACCGCCTATTAATTTAGCTTCGTCTCTTACACCAATTTGACGCATTTCGATACGCATTTTAAAGTAAGAAGCCAATTTTCTAACCAAATGCCTAAAATCTACCCTTGTTGGAGACGTAAAATAGAAGATAATTTTACTATTATCAATTGTGTACTCAACATCAACTAATTTAATGTCAAGGTTTAATTTTTTAGCTTCTTGAGCACAATATTTCTTCGCCTGTTGAGCCAAAACAAGGTTTTCATTATATCTGTCGTGATCTGATTGATTTGCTTTCCTAATAATATTTTTTAGTTTGTCATCTTTTTCTTGAGATATTTTTACAACTCTACCCAAATTTAAGCCTCTTTCAGATTCGGCAACTACATAGTCACCTACTTTTAACTCAAATTTTGTATATTTAAAGGGCACTATAGCATTGGAATGCTTGAACACAATATAGGCAATGCTCATTATTTTCTCCTCCAAAGTTCAATACATAAATTAGCAATAAATAAATCGATATTCAAATTATAAATCCTCAGGTTTTTGTATTCCTCAATCAAAGTATTGATTTTTTCAGGAAAATTAATTGGAAACCCACTGATGAAACTTTTAACGTATTTTAAAAAAATTGCTTTGTTTTGACTATTTGTTTTTTTTATATTGATTAGTTCTCTTAAAAATTCATTTTTGTTTCCATTTGCAAAAGCTTCGTGCAACTTATCAATGTTTTTTAGCTCAATTTTAAAGCTTATTTTTTGAGCTCTTGAAAGAAGCGTGTCAATGATATATTCCGTTTCATAAAAAATAAAATAATTGTGCATGATGGGCTCTTCTGTAAGTTTTAGTAAAGCATTTTGAGATTCTAAATTTGCTTTACCTATTATAAATGCGTATCGTTTGTCACTAAACTCGTATGATTTTATTCTAATTTGATTCACATCTTGTAATTTTAAATCTATAAAATCATAGCATACATCTGCACCTAAACTAAGTGAAAATTCTTTGGCATCATCAATACTGGCATTTATCAAGGCAAATGTTGTAAATTTACTTAAATCTTCTTTCATAAATTTCTAGTAAGTTTAAAAAAACCTTTTGTGGTGTTTCTTCTGAATTTAAAGTATAAAAATTATATTCTTTAGCAAGATTTAAATAACCTTGCCTTACTCGTTTAAAAAAATCTAAATCTTTGTTTTCTATAGCATCGCCTTTTTTAATCCTATTTAATGCAAGTTCTGCATTGCAATCTAAGTAAAAAACAGCGTCTGGGAAAAACCCGTCAATGACAAATTTATTCAGCATTGTTACGAAATCAACATCCATATTGGCTCCAAAGCCTTGATAAGCTATAGTAGAATAAAATGACCTATCGCTTACTATGAAATCAACATGTTGTTTTCTAAGATACTCTATATGAATCGATCTGTCAGCTAAAAATAAAAAAAGCAAAGACTTACTTGTTTGTTGCTTTCGGATTAATAAATCGATTTCTTGTGTGTATGGCTCTTTTGTGTGCAAAACACTAAAATTTTGTTTAATTAGATAGTCTACAAACATCTTAGATATTGTTGTTTTACCACTACCGTCAATGCCTTCAAAAACAATATACTTCATAAATTAAAATAAAGTAAGCTCTTCATTATTACTATTTTTTGGAACAAAAAAGCTTCTACCTAATATTTTTATAGATTCGCTCCAGTTTGTTTCGCTAGCTTGAATATTTTGTAAAGGCTCCATCTTTGAATCCATTGTGTCAATCAGATGCAATAAAAGCGCTTCTTTGGTTTTTGGGATTTTCGGAGAGCCATATTCATATTCCCCATGATGGCTTAAAATACAATGTAAAATTTGAACCTCTTGCTCAAGTGGCAATTTTATGTTTTTAATCTTTTCTTTTGTAATGTTATATCCAATTACAATATGTCCAATTAATCTACCTTCGTTTGTGTAATTAAATGTTGTTGCATCGATTTCATATACCTTTCCTATATCATGCAAGAGTGCTCCTGCAACCAAAATATCCACATCAATAGGCATGTAAAATTTTGAGATTTCTTTGGATATTTTAGCTACGGAAACAGTGTGTTCTATTAAGCCCCCAACGTAGGCATGGTGCATACTTTTTGCTGCTGGAGCTTTTTTAAATTTTGTTAAAAACTCATCATCGTTAAAAATGCTTAAGAGAAGTTTTTTGATTCCCTGATTTTGCAAACCATTTATTATAGCAAAGAGTTCTTTGACTAAAACATCAATGTCTTTTTTTGTTTTTGGCAAAAATTCTTCTTTTAAATTTTCATCTGCATCTACTTTTTCAATATTTTCTATTATAAGTTGCCAATTATCTTTATAGTAGTTAGTTTTTGCCTTAAGCTTAACAAAATCACCTTCTTTAAAATTTTCGTGGAGATGATAAAGATTTTTCCAAATTTTTGCTTCTATAATGCCACTTTTATCTTTTAGTTTTAAGCCAATATACTTATCACCATTTTTTGCATCGAGAAAATGTTTTTCTAAAACAATAAATAATTCGCCATCAATTTCTTGATGTTTTTTTTCTTTAATTTCTTTTATGATTTCAAACAAACATACCTCCTATTTGTTATAATCCCTATCATTAATTAAAACGCTTGCTTGCTGTGTTGGCATAATTATTACATCTTCTATATTTACATGGTGAGGTCTAGTTGCAATAAAATATATTACATCTGCAATATCCTTGGCGTACAAAGGTTTTATATTTTCATATACTTTTTTTGCCCTTTGCGCATCTCTAAATCTTACTTCACTAAACTCAGTTTCTACCATACCTGGATCAATGCTACTTACACGAATATTTGTCCTTACTAAATCCATTCTTAAACTTTTATTAAGCGATTTAATGGCTGCTTTTGTCGCACAATATACATTACCGCCAGGGTATGATTCGTGACCTGCGATTGAACCTAAATTTATAATATGTCCATGTCCTTGATTCTTCATTATAGGTATAATTTCTTTTGTAATATATAATACTCCTTTAATATTAGTGTCAATCATTTCGTTCCAATCTTCGATGTTACCCATATCCAGTGGCTCTAGTCCTCTGCTTAAACCTGCATTGTTTATCAGTATATCAATAGGGAAAAACTCTTTGGGTATAGAATCCACAAAGTCAAATATTTCATCTTTGTTTCTCATATCAACTTTTTTATAATATACCTTTGTGTTGTATTGGGATAAACGATTGGATAATGCTTCTAATCTATCAACTCTTCTGGCATTTAATACAAGATTAAACCCATTTTTTGCAAAAATCTCTGCGCAAGCTTCACCAATGCCGCTTGATGCTCCAGTAATAATAACACTACCCATAAAGCACCTCCTATTCTTAAAATTATACTACACTAAAAACATATATTCAAGCAAACTTGACTTTTTAGTTAAAATATTTATACTATTTATTACAGAAACATTAAAAAAAGGAG
>JAVRLY010000014.1:0-24292 GCA_031960885.1 Desulfurella sp.
ATCTGGTAGTTGTTGTTTTGGCTTAAAGACTGAACTTCACTTAAAGATAAAGCATAAGTTGTGTTTGCAAATAATGCAAAAAGAAAAATACAAAACAGGATTTTCTTAGGGTGCATGAGGACCTCCCTTCTTTTATTAATCAGTTGTTTAGTTTATATTTTTATTTTAACAATGTCAAGCTATTTAAGTATTATTTTCAGTTCTCTTATTTAGTCCAAAAATATAGTATGCAGCAATTAGCAAACCGAACCAAGGTATTGCTACATATAAAGCAATTCTGCCATCTGGCATAAAAGCCATTACTACAATTACTAAAATCAAAAAAACTATCCCCAGCACATTTAGAATAGGGTACAATGGCAATCGGTATTTTGGTAATTCATTTTTTGGCTTAAGACTTCTAAATTTCATGTGCATGATAAGTATTAATAGCCATACATACAAAGCACCTGTTGTTGCTATGCTTGTTATAATAGTAAATACTTGCTTCGGTATAAAGTAATTCAATATTACGCCAATCAACATTATTGTTGAAGAAAAAATAATACCCACATATGGTACTTTATTGTTGCTTAATTTTGAAAAACTTTTTGGAGCATTATTTTGTAGTGATAATGAATAAAGCATTCTACCAGTTGAAAACAAGCCGCCGTTAGTACTAGAAAGTGCAGCTGTAATAACGACAAAATTTATAATGCTAGCTGCTGAGGCTATGCCTAGTTTTGAAAAACTTTCAACGAATGGACTGCCAAATGTGCCAATTTTCAACCAAGGATATATTGATAGTATAACAATCATAGGTAAAGCGTAAAACAAAATTATTCTGTATATAACTTTATCAATTGCAGATGGCAAAGTTGTTTGAGGATTGTGAGCTTCGCCAGCTGTAACTGCTACAATTTCAATGCCCAAATATGCGTAAACAACAATTATCAAAGAAAACAAAAAACCTTTTAAACCATTTGGGAAAAAACCTCCATATTTATACAAATTGCTAAATCCTGTAGGTATGCCATGATTTCCAAATCCAAAAAAAATTATAAAAGCTCCTACTACTATGAAAAATAAAATTGTTACTATTTTTATAATTGAAAACCAGAATTCTGTTTCCCCATATACTTTTACTGCAATAAGATTTAAAAGCGTTATCAAAATAACAGATATAAGTGCTGGTATCCACTGAGGTACACTTGGAAACCAAAATGTTACATAAATCCCAACCGCTGTTATTTCTGCCATTACAGTAACAGTCCACATAAACCAGTAAGTCCAACCTGTTATGTAGCCAGCCAATGGTCCTAAGATATGGTCAGCCCAAGCACTAAAACTTCCTGATACAGGATACACTACAGCAATCTCGCCTAGTGCTCTTAAAACAATGAAAACAATTAAACCTACTAATATATATGATAAAATTAGAGATGGACCTGTAAATTTTATACCTGTTGCAGAACCTAAAAATAAACCTACTCCAATAGCAGAGCCTAAGGCAATCAATTGGATATGCCGATTTTTTAAATCTCTTTTTAAATTTTCTTTTAGATAACCTTCTTCAAGTTTATCTTGCATAAATACCCCCTATTAAAAATTAAACAAATTATAACTAGAATTTATTATTTAGTCAATATTAAATTAATTTAATTTAGTGCATTAAATATTCTTGCTCAATAAGGTGCTTCAACTTTATAATAGCGTTAATTTTAATTTGAGAAACCCTGCTTTGTGTTTTCTTTATAATTTGTGCAATTTCCTTAATACTAAAATCTTCGTAATAATACATTGATAAAACATCAATTTCAATTTTTGAAAGTTTACCTAAAGCTCTTGTAAGCATATCTAGGCGTTCGTTTTCTTCTATAATATCGATGGCAGATTTTACATTTTTATCTTCGATTGACTCTTGTAAGTTTATTTCATCTTCCAGCACATTATCTAGGCTCACAATATCTAAATTGGATAACTCAAGCATTGCTTTGTGATATTCTTTTATTGTTAAACCAGCTTTATCTGCAATGCTTTTTTCTGAAGCATTAAATATATTTTCTTTCAAAAATTCTTTATGCGCTCTGGATATGCTTTTTAATTTATCCCTAGTATAGCGAGAAATTACGTCTGCATTTCTTAATTTGTCTAATATTGCGCCTCTTGCTTTTAGTAATGCATACTTGTAAAATGTGTTTTCGTATTTAGTTGTATCAATGTTATCTAATGCTTTTAGAAGTCCCATCATACCAACTTGAATGAAATCTTCTTCATCGTAAGATTCTGGCATTTTAACGACAATTTTTCTTACCATTCTTTTTACAATATTATAAAAATATTTGATTTGTTCTTCACTAAAATTAACTTGACTGGGACTCATGTGTAATTAAACTTCTTTTTGATTATTGTCTTTATTTGTATTTAAAAGATAATTGAAAATAATTGCTAAAACCATACCAAATAGATAAAAACATATTGAAATTATAATTATTTTTAATGTAGCATAAAAAAAATCGATATTTAGATATACAAATACAAGGCAACTAATAGCAAAAGCTATTATGCCAAATAATGAGCCAAGCCAACTTGGTTCAATCTCATTGCTCATAATCAACCAACTTCAAAAATTCATTTTCGCTAATTATTATAATGCCCATTTTTTTTGCTTTATCAAGTTTGCTGCCAGGTTCTTCACCCACAACTAAGTAATGAGTATCTTTGGATACGCTATCTTTAACAATTCCACCCAAAATCTCAACAATTTCTTTAGCTTTATTTCTAGGTATACTAAGTGTTCCTGTAAAAACAAACACCTTACTTTCTAGTTTATTTGATTTTGTAGTTTTAGAAAATTGTACGTATTCCAATAGTTCTTTAACAGTATCCACATTTCTTTTTTCATTGAAAAAAATTACAATACTTTTTGCTATTTCTGGCCCAATACCATCAATTTGCATTAACTCTTCCTCATTTCGGATTTCCATTAATTCTTCAATGCTAAATCTTTTAGCAATAACATTAGCCACAAATTCTCCTGCGTGCCTTATACCCAAAGCATATAAAAACTTAGCAAAACTTGTTCTTTTGCTCTTTTCTATATTTTCTAAAATCTTTTTTGCTAGTTTTGGACCCATTCTATCTAATTGCAAAAGCTTATTTTCATCAAGTTTGTAAATATCGCTTAAACTTTGTACTATTTTTTTATCAACGAGTTGTTTAATAATTTTATCACCCAATCCTTCGATATTTAAAGCACCTTTTTGCACAAAATGTTTAATGGATTCAATAATGCGAGCCTTGCAATCAATATTTGGGCAAACTAAAAAAGCACCTTCTTCTTGCAACATTGAACCGCATATAGGACAATGTGTAGGTTTTTCAACTTTTATTTCATTTCCCGTCCTTTTTTCTGGAATGCTTGCCACAATTTCTGGTATTACATCCCCCGCTCTTTGAACAAACACATAATCTTTTATCCTAATGTCCTTTTTAAACAACTCATCAAATGTATGCAAACTTGCTCTTGTTATTGTTACGCCACCGATTCTAACTGGTTTTAATACAGCAACGGGCGTAACAATACCTGTTCTGCCAACATTAAAGATTATATCTTCAACGATTGTTGTTGATTGTAAAGGCGGAAACTTGAAAGCAATAGCCCATTTTGGGTATTTACTAGTATAGCCTAACTGTTCTTGCAAAGAAAAATCATCTACCTTAAATACCATTCCATCAATTTCATACGGAAGCTTTTCTCTTGCCTCTAAAAACGTTTGACGGTAAGCGATAGCTTCATCAATATTTTTGCAGTACTTATTTAATTCGCTAACAGGTAAACCTAACTCTTTTAGTATTTGAAGGCTTTGTGTTTGGGTTTTTGGCTGGGTATAATTTTCAATACCCCTAATGTAATAAACAAAAACTTTTAAGTTCCTTTTAGCAGTTTCTTTTGGATCTAATTGCTTTAATGAACCAGCTGCAGCATTTCTTGGGTTTGCAAAAAGCGCTAACCCCATTTCCTCTCTTAATTCGTTTATTTTCTTGAATTCTTCTTTTGTAAGTATTACTTCTCCTTGTACATCCAAAAAAGTTGGCGGGTTTTTGACAATCAATTTTAAAGGTAGGTTTTTTATGGTCTTTATATTTTTTGTAATATTTTCGCCTATAAGCCCATCCCCTCTTGTTGAAGCAATTTTAAGTTCACCATTTTCATAAACAATATTTACTGACACACCATCAAACTTTGGTTCAACACTATAGGCAATGTCATCAGTTATATTCAAATTTTTCTTAATTCTTTTGTCAAATTCCTTGACTTCTTCTTCACTAAAGGCATCTTCTAATGAGTACATTCTATACTTATGTTCAACTTTTTCAAACTTATCCGAAATATCAGAGCCAACTTTTTGCGTTGGCGAATTTTCATCATAAAACTGCGGGTATTCTTTTTCTAACTCTATTAGTTCTTTTAGTAAAGCATCGTATTCAGCGTCAGAAATAATTGGTTTATTTAACACATAGTACTGGTAGTTGTGGTAGTTAATTTCTTCCCTTAATTTTTCAATCTTGTTTTTTATTTCTTCTAGCTTTTCATCGTGCATTTTTTTAACACCACCGTTACATAATCATCTAAAAAGACACTTTGAAGTGTTTTGTAACCAATTTTTTCAAATGCATTTCTTACATCAAAATTATATTCATAATTGATACCAGATGCAATAATCAACCCTTCTGGTGCAAGTAGTTCATCAATTTTTTTAATGTTTGATAAAATTATACTTGAATAAATATTTGCTAAAATTACATCATAGCGTGATTTTATAGCATCAATTGTTGAGCAAATAGAATAAATATTGCTTAAACAATTATAAGTAGCATTTTCTTTTAAGTTTTTAGAAGCTTCAAAACTTATATCAAAACAAACAGCTAATTTAGCGCCTTTTTTTAGACTTGCAAAACTTAAAATACCCGTGCCAGCTCCAATGTCAAGCACAATTTTGCCTGAAAAATCGATTTTCGATATGATTTCCAAACAGCTTTTTGTCGTTTCGTGTTCTCCGCTGCCAAAAGCGTTGCATTTTAACACTATAGGTATTGTATTATGCTCAATATTTAATATTTGAAACTTTTCGCATTCAATTATTTTCATATTTAAACTCTTTTAGTGTTAAAGTTTTATCGTATTCAATGTAAGTAAAATTATCGCAAAAATCTCCAATATTAGCATAAATACCATTGTCAATTTTTTTTACGGTTGGATTATGAGTATGTGCTAAAATAACATAGTCAAAACCTTCTTTTATAAGTTGATTTGCAAATTCTTCTAAAGCATAATCTGTTTGACGCAGTGTTTTGCTTTTAAGGTTTTTTTTGCTTACGCTTGAAGCAATATTTGCTAGTCTTAGAAGAAAAACAGGAGAAATAAAGTTTATAATTTTTAATGTAAAGCGATTTTTAAGTATATTCCTAAATATCAAATAAGCTTTGTCTTTTTTGTCTATACAGTCACCGTGTGCTATATAAAAAAGCTTTGAATCAATTGTTTCTATAAGCTCTTTTTTAACAATTTCTGCATTGGGTATAAACTTTTTTATGGTTTCTAATTTGTACTCGTGATTTCCCTCAAATAAGTATAGTTTTTTTTTATCTGAGATTTTTTTTAAAAGCTCAATTAATTGCAAATGATTGCAAAATATGAAGTTGTATCCAAAATAGAATTCAAATAAGTCTCCTACAATGTATATTCTGTCGTATTTATGGTATATAGAATCCAAAAAATTTAAAAAATTATAATCTAATTGCTTATAGTGAACATCAGATATAAAAAGTGCTTTCATATAGCCTCTTTATCTTTTTGCATGTGTTTTCGTTTTTCTAGAGCAGATTTGATTATTAAATAAAAAAATACAGATATTGGTATGGCTAGCAATAAACTCCCAAACCACGTTATTAAATATATGTGAAAACCTTTGTGCAACATATAGCTAGCTGAAAAGTTTTTCACCAAATCAAGTTTAATATTTAACAATATAGCTCCAATTTTATAAGACAAAGTGTAAACAAAAACCATTGTCCAGGGGTTATTTAAAAGTGTTCCAATGATTAGAGAAATTTTGTTTAATTTAAATATAAAAGCTATTATTAATGCAAGTATTGTATGAAAACCAAAAGTTGGTGTTATTGAAATGAAAACACCGATTGCAAAAGAAAGTGCTATTTTATGAGGTGTATCTTTAAGTGCAAATAAGCTATGTATTATTTTTCTTATTTTTTTTACTCCCTAAGCTAGAAAATAGTTTTTCAAAAAAAGTTTCTTTTTTTTGCAACTGATTTAGTTTATCCAAAGCAAATTTATTATTTGGCTCCCATTCCAAAACTTCACTATATACTTTAATTGCTGTATTTTTTAAACCAATAATTTCATAAGCATTTGCTAAACCAATAAGGGCTTCTATATTGTAGTTTTCTAATTCCAATGTTTTTCTGTAATAATCAATTGCCTGCTTATAATAACCTTTAGCAGTGTATGTTTTTGCAAAAAGTAAAAAAACCTTTGCATCTTTTTGTTTTTTTACAAGCATTTTTAAGGTATTAAGAGCATTGTCAATTTCATGTTTGTTAAGAAAATCTTCTATTTTTGCTATTAGGTATTTTGCATAATCTTGATCTATTTCGATTTTTAGCTCTGACTGTCTAGAAGATGATAAATTTTTAAGCTGGTTATATGCGTTCGTTAAATCTTGAAAAACACTTAAAAAGTACTGCCTTTCTTCATCATTTTTTGCTAAATCTGGATGATATTTTTTAGCAAGCTCTCTATAAGCTTTATTTACACTATCTAAATTAGCATCGCTAGTTAATCCCAATATTTTATAAGGGTCCATATTATTTATCAAACATTTTCTTAAGTTTATTTAAAGCCTCTTTTTCGATTTGTCTAACTCTTTCTTTTGATATATTATACTGCTCACCAATTTCATCCAATGTATAGCGTCTACCTAAATCAAGTCCAAATCTCATTTTTATAATATCCTGTTGTCTTTGTGGCAGTTGCTTTAAAAGTTTTTTTAGCGTATTTACGCTTGATTCATAAACATATTTATCTTCAACAGATATGCTTTCATCTTCTAAA
This sequence comes from Desulfurella sp., assembly GCA_031960885.1. Taxonomy (GTDB): domain Bacteria; phylum Campylobacterota_A; class Desulfurellia; order Desulfurellales; family Desulfurellaceae; genus Desulfurella. Next base: position 7,115 of record JAVRLY010000014.1, read on the forward strand.
ACATCCAATAGGCTGTTATCGCTGTCTTCACTGATATTTTTATCCAAAGAATTAAATTTTAACCTATTGACTTCGATATTTTTAATTTCTTTTTCGCTAAATCCGCTTATTTTTGATGCTTCTTTATCTTCTATTTCTTCGCCAAATTCTCGAAAATATGCATCTTTTATATAGTTTAATTTGTTTGATTTTGCACGTGCTTTAATTGGTATTTTAATAGGGGATGCCTGTTCGCTCAATGTTTTTAATATAGCTTGTTTAATCCACCATACTGCGTATGAGATGAATTTTATATTTTTATCTGGATCAAATTTTGATGCTGCCTTAATTAGTCCAATATTGCCTTCATTTATCAAATCAGAAAGTGGAACGCCGAAATTCTTGTAGCGTTGAGCAATTGATACAACAAATCGCAAATTATGTTTTACAAGTTTTTTTAAAGCTTCTTTGTCGCCATTTTGAATTTTTTTTGCTAATTCTATTTCTTCTTCCCTTGACAGAAGAGGTACTTTAGATATTTCATCCAAGTATTGATTTATAGGGTTTTTAATTTCTGTTTCTTTCTCTTTGATTTTTATTTTATTTTTTTCCATATAGTTTTGTCTTTATGGTCTTCTAAAATAATGCCAGCATTTAAAAGTTCATTTCGTATGGCATCAGCAAGTGCATATTTTTTTTCTTTTTTTGCATTATTTCTTTGTTTAATTTTTTCTTCAATCCATTGATTTTGTTCTACGTTAAACCAATTTTTGTATGTTTTTTCAAAAATACCCAATACTTGAGCAATACTTGACATAGAATCTAAAAAAATTTTTTTTAATTGAATGCTTGGTTTTGTGTTGTTTTTCTCACAATTATTTAAATAGAGATTAAGTTCTTTTATGCAATTAAAAACTTCTGCTATGGCTTGAGGTGTATTAAAATCATTATCCATTGACCTTTCAAAATTTTCTATCAGTTTTTCTAATGAATCTAATTTGAAATCTTCATTATTAAATTGTGTATTATCCAGTCTCATCAAAAAAGTATAGTATCGATTGAGCGCTTCTTTCGCAGCTAAAAGGCCATCATAAGAAAACTCTATTGGGTTTCTATAATGTGTAAGAAGCATGTAATACCTTAGCGTTTCACCATTAAATACTTTAAGCACATCCCTTATGGTAAAAAAATTTCCAAGAGATTTAGACATTTTTTCATTGTTTATTTTAATGAAACCATTATGTATCCAATACCTTACAAAAGTTTTACCGCTTAGCGCTTCACTTTGAGCAATTTCATTTTCATGGTGAGGGAAAATAAGGTCTTCTCCGCCACCGTGAATATCAATTGTTTCACCAAGATAATGCATACTCATAACAGAACACTCGATATGCCAGCCTGGTCTTCCAATACCCCAAGGGGATTCCCATCCAGGTTCATTAGGTTTTGATTTTTTCCATAAAGCAAAATCCAAAGGATTTCTCTTTTTGTCATTTATATCAACTCGTGCGCCAGATTTCAACTCTTCAATTTTTTTCTGTGAAAGCTTACCATAACTATCAAACTTACTAACATCATAGTAAACATCACCATCTGACTCATAAGCATAACCTTTATCCATAAGTTTTAGTATGAATTTTATTATATCACCTATATGCATGGTTGCTTTTGGCTCAAAAGAGGGTTTTTTAATACCAATTGCATCCATATCTGTATAAAATTCTTTAATGTATTGTTCGCTTATTTCGTTAAATGTTTTATTTTCCGCATTTGCCTTTTGTATAATTTTATCGTCAATATCAGTAAAATTTTTTACAAATTTAACCTCATAACCTTTATAAAGCAGATATCTATAAATAACATCAAAACATATAGCGCTTCTTGCATGACCGACATGGCAGTAATCGTAGACAGTTACACCGCAAACATACATAGTAACTATATTATTGTTTAGCGGGATAAAATCTTCTATTTTTCTTTTTTGAGTATTGAATATTTTAAGCATCAGTTTTTTACACCTCTAAATTCAAAGTATGGATTTATTGGATACTCTTTTTTTAATTGCATGAGATACTCGTAAGCTTTTTGCGTATCGCCTGTAGCTTTATAAGTTTTGTACAGCATAAATAGGCATGCATCTGTTTTGCCACCTTCTGAAGTAGGTTTTTGGGGAAAGTTGTTTAGACAGTCGGAAAAATAATCCAAAGCTTTATCGTATTGATTTAGGTTGTAATAGCAACTCCCAACCCAAAAGTATGCATTTTGTTCTAAATTTGTATGTGGATGATTATTTAAAAATAATAAGAATTTATCCAATGCAGATCTAAAATCTCTTTTCATGTATGTAGATAAAGCATCTTTATAAGATTCTAAATCTTGTGATGAAGGCGCTTTTAAGTTTTTTTCAATATTATTTTTCTGATTTTTCTCAACTTCTTGGGGTAATTTTTTTTGTTCACTATTATGCTTTTTTGTTAAATCTTCTGTTTTGCTTGAGAATACAACGCTGGCTGGTGGTATCTTGCTTATTATATTGTTAGTAGCATTATCAAGACTTGCTTCTACTACCGTTTTTTCTGTTGTTTTATTTGATTCAGTAGCATTTGATAATACGTTAATTTTTTTAGCAAGCACATTTAACTTTTCTTCAATGGCGCTAATTTTTGGCTTTATTGTATTTAAATCCGATGTATTTTGGTTAACAGAATGTTCAATTTCTCCTAGTTTACTATTAATTGTCTGTATTTTTTGGTTGTAAGCACAAGAAGACAGCAAAACTACTACACAAAGCAAAAGTAATTTTCTCTTCATAAGATCTCCCACCACTTTTTTAATATTGTAAATAATTTTTTTGTATAAGTCAAGCTACTGAGTGTATAAATATGTTACTATCTATTGACTTATATATGAAATTATGTATATTGTAATTGTTATTGAATATTGTTACGTTTTTTATTCTCCCTACATTATATGAGGGCGCAAAGGTTTGAAAAATGAATGTTTTTGAAGAGACACTTACAAAAATTTTAAAAAACTCAATTGAAGCTATGGGGTATGAACTGTACGATTTAACATATGCAAAAGGTTCTAAAAGAGGGAAGTTGACTATCTATATTGACAAATTAGGTGGCGTAAGCTTGAAGGATTGCGAGCTTGTAAGTAGGCATATTTCTGTCATGCTTGATGTTGAAAACATAATCGAAGAAAGTTATATACTAGAAGTTTCAAGTCCTGGTATTAATAGGAGCTTAAAAACAAAAAAGCACTATGAAAACGCTATTGGCAAAGAATGTATTGTTAATTTATTTAACCCGATTGATAATAAAAAACACATACAAGGCAAAATTATAAGCGTAAATGATAGTGGCATAGAAATTGAAAACGAAGGTACTGTTATTCGAATTGAATTTGAAAGTATCAAAAAAGCTAAGCTAAATTTAATTTAGTGGGGGAAAAAGTGAAAGAAATATTTGAGATTGCCAATTTAATAGCAAAAGAACACAATATTAACTCGCAAGCAGTTATAGAAGCACTTGCTGAAGCTATAAAGATTTCAATTGCAAAAAAATACGGTGAGGATAACGTTGTAAAAACTTCTCTTGATTTACAAAATCAGGTTTTTAAAATATTCATAGAAAAACATGTTACGGAAAAACCAAAAAATCATAATGAAATATCACTTGAGGATGCAAGAAAAATTGATACAAATGCAAATATAGGGGACCATATTGATGTGGAGTTTGACCCTGAAGAATTAGGCAGAATCGCTGTATCGACTGCCAAAAATGTAATGTCTAAAATGTTTAAAGATTTAGAAAAACGTGTTACATATGAAGACTACTCAAAAAAAATAGGTAAAATAGTGTCTGGTGAAATTTGGAGCGTTGGCGTATATAATGATTGCATAGTTGATTTTAAAAATGCTATTGGCATTTTACCAAAAAAAGAACAATCGCCAGGCGATAAATACATTGTGGGAGAAATGATAAAAGCTTATGTAATGGATGTTTTGGAAGAGCCAAAGGGTGTAAAACTTATTCTTTCAAGAACTCATCCTGGTTTTGTAAGAGAATTGTTTATGAAAGAGGTACCGGAGGTTCGCGATGGCAGTGTAGAAATAAAAGCTATTGCTAGAGAACCTTCAAAACGCACAAAAGTTGCAGTTTACTCTAAAGATTCAAAAATAGACCCTATTGGCACATGTGTGGGTGCAAAAGGCACTCGTATTTCTGCAATTGTTAAAGAATTAGGTGATGAAAAGGTTGATGTTATAAGGTGGAGTACCAATTTGAGTATTTACATAAAAAATGCACTTGCACCTAGTAAGGTTTCTTATATCGAGCTTTTTGAAGATGAAAAAAGAGCAAAAGTATATGTACAAGACGAAGAGTTTTCAGCCGCCATTGGAAAAATGGGTGTTAACGCAAAATTGGTTGCCAAATTAACAGGTGTTAATATTGACATTATAAAAGAATCTGAAATGAATAAAAGTGCTTACGAAGAAAAAAGTCAAAAGACAAAAAAAGAAATTGTTGAAGAATTTATGTCTATTGAGTCCATAACAGAAAATTTGGCAAATAAGCTATATGATAGTGGCATTAGATCTATTGAGCAACTCAAAACCTTAACGTTGGCGGATTTTGCAAACATTAAAGGCATAGGGGAGAAACGGGCTCAAAAGATCTTCGAAGTATTAAATCAAACTACTTAGGGGGTATAAGTGAATGAGAGTTTACGAAGCAGCAAAAAAGCTTAATATAAAAAGTAGCGTGCTCTTGCAGAGACTGCGCAATTTAGGGTTAGATATAAAGAGTAATTTCAGCACAATACCAGATGATGTTATAAATAAATTAGAAAATAAAGAAAAATTCCCAAAAAATATAGAAAAAAAAGAAGAGTTACAAAAACAAAAAAAACAAAAAATTGAAGAAAAACCAAAAGAAAAACCAAAAGAAAAGCAGCCAGAATTTATAAATATCAAAAAAAAAGAGCTTATTGAAGCTTCATTACCGCAAAAACTAAAAGGTAAAAAAAAGCATTATAAAAAAACTATTAGACAAGAGCAAGAAGAGGAGTCAAAACTTATAAAAATATCTGAAAATACTACCGTTTTTGAGTTTGCAACGCTACTAAATGTAGATTTTTCAGAAATAATTCAAAAACTTTTTGCACTTGGCATTATGGTAAGAAAGAATGACTTCATAGATCTAGACGCAGCAAAAATTATTGCCCAGGAATATGGTATTGAAGTTGAAGAAAAAACTTTAGAAAAAACTATACAAGAGGAAATTGAATCAGAAGACGACGAAAATGATTTGAAACCCAGGCCCCCAATCGTTACTGTAATGGGTCATGTGGACCACGGCAAAACTTCAATATTAGATGCTATTAGACATACGCACGTTGTAGCTAAAGAATCTGGTGGAATTACACAGCACATTGGTGCATACTCTGTTAATTACAGTGGTAAGCAAATAACATTTTTAGATACACCGGGACATGAAGCATTTACAGAAATGAGAGCTCGCGGTGCGCTATTAACAGATATTGTTGTGCTTGTTGTTGCAGCAGATGATGGTGTAATGCCTCAAACAATTGAAGCTATAAACCATGCTAAAGCTGCTAATGTGCCAATAGTAGTTGCGATTAATAAGATTGATAAGCCAAATGCTAATCCTGATAAAGTTAAACAAGAATTATCTCAATATAAAATAATACCGGAAGAGTGGGGCGGAGAAAATTTATTTGTAAATGTAAGTGCAAAAAAAAATATAGGTATTGATGATTTGCTTGAAAGCATTCTATTGCAAGCAGAAATTATGGAATTAAAAGCAAACCCAAATAAACGCGCAAAAGGCATTGTGATTGAAGCAAAACTCAATAAACAAAAAGGTCCAGTTTGTGATGTAGTAATTCAAGAAGGAGAATTAAACTTAGGCGATAGCATTATAGCAGGCATAGCATATGGTAAAGCAAAGGTACTTATTGATGATAAAGGCAAAAGAGTTAAAAAAGCAACTGTATCTATGCCAGTTGAGATATTGGGTCTTCATGAAGTACCGGAAGCAGGGGATGTATTGTTTGTTGTTAAAGATGAAAAAATAGCAAAATCAATTTCTGAAGAGAGAAAAGAAAAATACAAGGCAAGCATACAGAAAAAAACTGTTGTTAGTCTTGAAACAGTATTTGAAAGTCTATCTTCGGGCCAAATTAAAGAATTACCAATACTAATAAAAGCTGATGTATTTGGCTCGATTGAAGCTATTTCAGCTTCTTTGCAAAAAATTTCAACACAAGAGGTTGCAGTTAAAATTATTCATTCTGGCGTTGGAGAAATTACAAAATCAGATGTAAATTTAGCAAGCGTTTCAAACGCTATTATTATTGGATTTAATGTAAGACCATCAAATGATGCACTAAAACTTGCAAATGATTTGAAAGTTGAAATTAGAACATATAAAATAATATACGATATTATAGAAGATATAAAGAAAGCACTCTCTGGATTATTATCTCCTACAATTGTAGAGGAAATATTAGGCAGAGCAGATGTGAGGGAAGTATTTAGTGTTCCAAAAGTTGGAAATGTTGCTGGTTGTTATGTTACATATGGCAAAGTGACAAGAAACTCAAAAATTCGTGTTATTAGAAACGGCGTGATAATTTTTGAAGGCTCAATTGCATCCCTAAAACGATTTAAAGATGATGTGCAAGAAGTTATTTCTGGCTACGAGTGTGGTATAAGAGTTGATAAATTCAATGATATAAATGTTGGTGATCAATTTGAATCATATATTCTAAAAGAAGTTCAAAAAACACTGTAGAGGGTTTATTTGTTTATTGGCGTATTGATTATTGAGTTATTAATCAAAGATTCATTTAATATAAAAGATAGGAGAAATGTACTATCAAGTATAATTCAAAAATTAAGGTTAAATTTTAATGTTTCTGTAGCTGATGTATCAAAAGATATGCTGTACAATAAGGCTACTATTGCTATTAGCACTATTTCTAACAAAAGAAGTACGGTAGAAAATTTTTTAAATAAGATTTATAATTTTATTATGAAAAATCATACAGTAGAAATTTTGAATATAGAAAGGCAAATACTATGAATAATACAAAACCATACAAAAGAACGCAAAGAGTATCAAGCACACTAAAAAAAATTATATCGAATGTAATAGAGTTTGAATTGAACGATGAAAGGCTAAAAAATGTTACAATAACGGATGTGGAATTAAGTAAAGATTTAAAATATGCAAAAATTTACTTCAGTTCTCAACTGAGTCCACTGTCAAAAGAGGAAATTACTATATTGATTAATAAATCAAGTAGTTTTATAAGCAAAAAAACATTTGAGAAAATACAAATGAGAGTTATTCCTGTATTGAATTTTATCTACGATAAATCCATAGAAAATGGTTTAAAAATTGAAGATATATTGAGGAAAATCAAAAATGAATGAGAAAATTTTGGAACAAATTGGAAATTATCTTAAAAGCTACAATGATTTTCTAGTTGTTGGACACAAAGACCCAGATGGAGACGCCATAGGTTCAAGCTTAGCTTTATATAAAGCTCTAAAAGAGATTGGTAAAAATGCAATAGTAGCCAATATTTCTAAAATTTCAGATTTATACTTTTTTTTGGATGATGTAAAAAATATAAAATTGCTTCAAAATAATGAAAAAGCACAGGTAATAGTGACAGTTGATAGTGCTGACTTTGAACGAACGATGCTTGATAGGGAATATGTAAAAGATAAAATTTTGATAAATATTGATCATCACCCAACAAACACTTATTTTGGAAATATTAATTATGTTGTTCCACAGGCTGCAGCTGTAGGTTGCTTGATATATCAAATTTTTAAATTTAATAACATAGAAATAAGCCTAAAAACTGCGGAATATTTATATTTAAGTATATTAACAGATACTGGTTCTTTTAGATACTCATCAACAAGCTCAAATGCTTTTAAAATTGCATCAGAGCTTATAGATATTGGTGTAAAGCCTTGGAATATTGCTTATAATGTCTATGAATCAAAAAAACTTACTACATTGAAACTGATGGGTCAAGTTATTAACACAATTGATACTTATTATAATAATAAACTAACAATAATGCACGTCAGTCAAAAAATGTATGCAGATACAAATACAGACTCAGATGACACAGAAGGTTTTGTAAATATTGCAAGAAGCGTAAAGGGTTGTGAAGTAGGCGCACTTTTAAGGGAAGATAAGCCAAATTATATCAAAGTAAGTCTACGTTCTAAAGCTGATGTTGATGTTTCAAAAATTGCACTAGATTTTGGCGGTGGTGGGCATAAAAATGCTGCTGGTTTTGAGCTAAACGGCAGCATAGAAGAAGTAAAGAAAAAGCTTGTTAAATCGTTTTCTTTTTTAGAATGAATGGTATTTTGCTAATAGACAAGCCAAACGGAATTAGATCTTTTGATGTAGTTAAAAAAGTAAAGAAAAAATTTGATGGTAAAATAGGACACAGCGGCGTTTTAGATAAATTTGCATGTGGTTTAATGGTTATTGGAATAGGAAAAGCTACTAAATTGTTATCTTTTTTTGAAAGAGGTTACAAAGTATATAAAGCAAAGATAATTTTTGGGTATGAAACAGATACACTTGATATTACTGGGAAAATTATTTATAAAAATGACTATAATCCTAAACTTTATGAAATAATAGGAACCATAAAGCGAAATTTTGTTGGTAAAATTGAGCAAACTGTACCGATATATTCTAATGTTAAGGTTATGGGCAAAAGATTATACAAATATGCACTCTCAAATGAAAATATCGTGCTTCCAAAAAGAACAGTTTATATATCAAATATACAAGTTTTAGATTATAAAGATGCTACATTAGAGATCAAAGTTGTTTGTTCAAAAGGTACATATATTAGAGCTCTCTCAAGGGATATTGCAAGATCTATAAATGCTTTTGCAACTGTTAGCTACTTAGAAAGGCAATATATTCATCCATTTAGTATAAACGACGCTACAATGTTGTCTTGCATCGAATATAGTCATATTATACCTATTGAAAAAGTAAAATATATAACTAATATATATGCGATGGAGGTGTATAATGGATTCACACATTAAAATAAAAAGTTGGTGCAAAGAATATCCAGGTGAGAGACCACCAAGATTTTTAAGGGCTTTTTTGCTTTTTTTTATTGGCAATGAAGAGTCGCATGGATACGACTTAATTGAAAAACTAAAAGATATGGGCATACATTATGAAAATTATGAGTTAGGCTATGTATATAAAACACTGCGTACAATGGAAAAAGAAGGCCTTATTAAATCAAAGTGGAACTTACAAGAAAAAGGTAATGCTAGAAGAATTTATACTATCACAAAACCAGGCAGAGACCATTTAGATAAATGGGTAGAAATACTTACAAATCTGCGTGATAGCATAAATAGCTTTCTAAACGAATACGAAAGAATATATAAAGAGAAAAAAAATTAGCATCACATGTACTTAGTCTCAGTAAAATCTTTAAGGCCAAATGATGTATTAGGCAAAGCTATTATAAATGAAAAAGGGCAAGTACTTTTAAACAAGGGTGTAAAATTAGATGAGCATTACATAAATATTTTGGACAAATACGGTTATCAATTCGTTTATCTTGAAGATGATGATACAAAAGATATTGTTGTGTGCGATGAAATAAATGATGAGCTTAAAACAAAAGCTATTAAAACAATAAAAAAAGTTTTTGACACTGTATCACCAACAAAAGAAGATAATGTAAATGATTTTAAAGAAATTATCAAAAAAATTGAAAAAGGCGAAATTCAAAAGAAGTTGGCAGATTCGCCTTTTATTAAATCCATAGAATCTATAGCTTTCGATATTGTAAATTCAATATTTGATGTAAATATATTAAGTGGCATGTTAAGCATTAAAAGACAAGATAGTTTTACATACCAACATAGTCTTGATGTTACTATTCTTTCTGTAGGGCTTGCAAGCAAACTATTGTATACAAAAAAGAAGCTTACAGAATTGGCAAAAGGTTGTTTATTGCACGATATAGGTAGGATTTTAATAAATAAAAGCCTATATACTCAGCCTAGAAAATTGTCTGACGAAGAATTTGATTTAATCAAAAAACATCCGCAGATAGGCTATTTAGTACTTAAAGATGTTACGCAAGTAGGCATAATAGCTTCTCATATAACGTATCAACACCATGAACAACAAGATGGTTTTGGTTATCCAAGAGGCCTAAAAGGAAATAACCTTCTGCCAGTGCCAGACAAAACAATAGAAGATGGTTATATTATGCCACTTGCCGAGATTGTTTCTGTGGCTAATATATATGATGCTTTAGTGTCGCCAAGGGTTTATAGATCAGCATATACGCCTGATCAAGCGTTTTTTATAATGAAAAGAATAGCTGGTACACAGATTAATAAAGAAGCCTTTAGAGCGTTTTCTGATATGATACCAGTATATCCATTGGGTACAACTGTATATATTTTAAATGGAAGATATAAAAATTTTATAGGTGTTATTTCAAAAATTAATAATGAGAATTTAACTCGTCCTACTATTAGACTATTGTATAATGCGTCAAAAAAGAGAATAACTCCGTTAGAAATTGATTTAATAAAAAACCCATTGATAAATATCGCTGGCGTTATTATTTGAGGTCTTTTTCCGCTTTGTATATTCCAATGCCCAAAATTATTATGATTATCAATGGTATAAGCAGCTTTAAAGGTATACCAAAAAAAGTTTTTTCAAAGTGATATCGGGTTAAAATTGAAGTGCCAAGAATAATTGAGCTTATTATCAAGCTGATACCGATTTGTCTTGAAACAAGTCGGATAGTGTTTATCAGTCTATCCAAACCTTTAATTTCTATTTCTACTTTAATGTGGTCGCTTTCAAAAATATTTTCAACCTTTTTAAATAAAAAAGGTATTTTATTAGCCAAAATTGCATAAGTTGCATTTGGTTGCAAAATTTTTTTGAAAATTTTAAAAGGTGAGTAAAGCTTTTTCGCAAAACTTTCAAAGTATGGTTTAGCTATTTCTGTGAAGTTAAAGTCTGGATAAAATTGTCTTCCAACGCCGTCTGCAATAATAATTGCCCTAAGCAATCTCAACGAGTTTTTACTTATGATAATGTTGTATTTTTTAAGAATTTTAAATAAATCCCTCAAAACTTTAGATATATCAATTCTTTTTAGTGGTAGCGAATGGTATATATCAATTAATTCAAGTATGTCTGATTTTAAATAAGCATTGTTTAAAATATTGGTATTCATTGTGAAATTTGAAACAGATATTAAAATTTTATCTGCGTCTTTTTGTATGAAACCTAATATCATTTCTATTAGATTTAACTTATCTTCTTCTGTAACCCTGCCAACCATGCCGTAATCTAAATAACAAATTTTACCATCACGCATTATAATAATATTGCCAGGGTGAGGATCTGCATGAAACAAACCAATATCAAATATTTGTGTCCAAAAAACTTTTGCACCCTCTGTAGCCAATTTTTCTGTGTTAAAACCTGCCGCTTTTATTGAATCGATATTAGTTGCTTTATATCCATCTATAAACTCCATAGTTAGGATATTGCGTGAAGTATATTCCCAGAAAACTTTTGGAACGTATATGTTTTTAAATTGACTTAAGTTGTCTTTGAATGTTTGCATGTATTGAGCTTCAATTTCATAATCCAGTTCTTTTTTGATTGTTTCTTCGAATTCTACAATAAATGGTTTTATCTCAAAATTAAAATAGAGCTTCAATTTGGAATTTAAATAATCACCAATCTGTTTTAATAATTCAATATCTGCTTGTATAATTTTTTCTATATTCGGTCTTTTTATTTTAATTGCTACAGTTTGTCCATTTTTTAAAATTGCTTTATGCACTTGACCCAGTGATGCGCTTGCTTCTACATCTTCACTGAAATGAGAAAAAATTTCATTTAAAGGTTTTTTATACTCTGCTTCTATGATAGCTTTAACTTTGCTGAATTCAAAAGGTGCTACATTATCTTGGAGTTTTTTTAATTCTTCAATAAATTCATATGGCAAAATATTTTCTTGTGTTGATAACAATTGCCCAAACTTTACAAACGTAGGACCTAATTCTTCAAGTAGCTTTCTAAATTGTTCTGGGTTTGTAGAAGGTCGAGTTTTATTGATTTTTACATTTTTTGCAACATAACCAAACCCATATTTTGCAAGTATAAGAGAAATTTGACGGAAACGTTTTATGTTTCCAAACGTTCTTCTTATTTCCATCTTTTATAAATATCGTTTTCTATGCCAGTAATATCCAATATTTTGCCAATAACAAAATTTACTAAATCATCAATTGTTTGTGGTAAGTTATAAAAAGCGGGAATTGGTGGAGCAATATTAACACCAATCTTCGATAATTTTAGCATATTTTCTAAATGTATTTGAGAAAAAGGCATTTCTCTAGGACAAATTGTTAGTGTTCGCTTTTCTTTGATAGCTACATCGCAAATTCTTGTAATTAAATTATGCGAAAAACCAGTGGCAATAGATGATAATGTTTTAACTGAGCATGGTATGATAATCGTTTTGTCTACCAAAAAAGAACCGCTTGCAATTGGAGCGAAAAAATCATCGTCTTCAAAGTATTCAACGCTTATTTTTCTTAAAAAATCAACTAGGTCAATATCTAATTCAGCTTTAGCTATTTTAATGGCATTTTTTGAAGCAACAACATACAAATCGTATTTGTTAACATAGTGCAAATATTCCAAAATTTTTTTTGCATATATCAAACCGCTTGCACCACTTATGCCAATAGAAATTTTCATTGAATTATCTCTACTTGTTTTAAGCCAATTACTCTAGCATTGCCTATTCTTTTAGAATTTAAAAATTCTATTTTTATTATATCACCTTTGTATCCTATTTGCAAAGCTTTAGCATATGTTTGTACATCAATGCCATCTTTATTATATATAGCACTTACTGTGTCTCCAACATTTATTAACATTTGTCTTTGAGTGTTATAAAAAGTAAAAAAACTGCCTGCTTTAATGTTACCCAATGCTTTTGCGCCTATAACTGAATCTTTGCTTGTAATAACATATGAAGGCACATAGTCAACTTTTTTAAAGCTAACATCATCTTTTGAGATTACTTGGTAGCTCCTTATATCTTCTTTTGCTATTGGTACAAATGAATCAATTTTTTTTAGATACTGTATGAAAAGATTTCTATACACTTGATTGTTAAGCATAACTGTTAATTGTATCCAGCTATATTCACCATAGTTTTTTACGCTACTTATCATTAGATTATAATGGTTGTAAGGAAGTGCTATGGGTAATTGGGTTTGTATAATTATATCTTTTTCATTCATCAAATTTTCTATTGTATCTTTTGTAATGAGAAAAGCTTTCCTTTTTACAATTGAATAGGAACCGCATACGCTAAGATTCATATTATTGCTATTTAATATGCTCTTTAGATAATCTGCTTCGATTTTGGTTGTTTGATTGGGCATTGGCGCAAGAGATACAGGCATTTTTGCCAAATTTTTTGGATACTTTGATGCTATATCAGATAAAAAAACTCTATCTACGCCTACTTCAACATGTTTTATTAAATCGATATCACAAGCATTTACTATATTAATAAAAATAAGCAATAAACTACTGCTTGAGATTATTAGCAGTTTGCAACATTTGATCAGATGTTTGTATAACTTTTGCATTTGTTTCATATGCCCTTTGAGCAGCTATCATATCAACCATTTCTTGTACTACGCTAACGTTTGACATCTCTAGGTAGCCTTGATTAATAGTCCCAAGACCATTGATTCCTGGCGTGCCAAGCGTAGGCGTGCCAGAAGATACAGTTTGTTGATATAAGTTTTGACCAATTGCTTTAAGTCCTGCTGGGTTTGCAAAAAAGGCCAATTGTATTTGACCAAGTTGTGTTGGTGTAGTTTGCCCAGCTTCTAACACAGATATAGTACCGTCATTTCCAACGCTTATAGATGTAGTATCCTGCGGTATTGTAATTTCTGGCGATAGAGGGTATCCATCTGTTGTTACTATTCTGCCATTATTGTCTAATTTAAAATCGCCTGCTCTGGTATAAGCTATTGTGCCATCTGGCATCGTAATTTGAAAAAAACCACTACCTTGTATAGCTAAATCAAGAGGATTTCCCGTTTCTTGCAAACTACCTTGCATAAAATTTTTTGAGACATCTGCCAATTGCGAGCCTAACCCAATTTGAATGCCAGTTGGCTCTACAGTGTTTGAAGTAGTATTAACGCCAGCTTCTTTTTGGGTTTGATATATTAAATCTTCGAAATCAGCCCTTGAGCGTTTAAAACCAACAGTGTTTACGTTTGCTAAGTTGTTTGCTATAACATCTATGTTTGTTTGCTGGCCTTGCATGCCAGTAGCTGCTGTCCACAAAGCTCTAATCATTTTGTGTTTCCTCCTATCTAAGTAACACTACCTAATTGGATTGTGTTTGGTATGAGTTGATTTGCAAATGTTGATATTACTTTTTGATAACTATCATATGAGCGTTGATTTTGTATAAGCTCGACCATCTCTTTTATAATATTAACATTTGATTGTTCTAGATAGCCTTCTTTTAGTGAAAAGCTTGCTGTCAATTGTGGTTGCATATTATTAATGGGTACGAAACAGTTATCTCCAACTTTTCTCAAATTTGCATAGTTGGGAAAATCTCTTATGGCAATAGTATCTGTTTGTGCGCCATTGTTAAGTACCGCGCCAGTTTGAGAAAACTCTGTTTGAGAATCTACTTTAATCATTTTTCCATTTTTAAAATAATTTTCGCCAATAACTGGATAATTCGTGCCCGCCTGCACAAGTATGCCTTGATTATTTATGCTAAATTGACCATCTCGAGTATACTCTATGCCATTTGGGCTAAGTACGGCAAAAAAACCTTTGCCTTCAATGGCAAAATCCAATTTATTTCCAGTCTTTTCCAAAGAACCTTGTGAAAAATTTATATAATCTTTATCCATATGAACAACGGAATTTACGGATTCATTAATGAAATTAGCTGCCAAGCGTGTGTTGGGTTCAATTGGTAAATTGGCATTTGCATAACCCAAAAATTCTGACCAGCTTTTTTGATTAATCCCTTCGCTTTTAAAACCAACAGTATTTGAATTTGCTATGTTATTTGCAATGTTATTGACTCTTTGTGCAGCAATAATCATAGCACTAGCTGATGTGTAAATACCACTTAGCATTAAACACCTCCACAAAGCGTATATAGCAAATTCTGTTCTTAATTATTTAAAAGTTGGTTGTTTTTTACAATTTGTGCAATTTCTTGTAAAAGCGTATGCTTATTGTCTACTATATCTTGCGTAATTTCCCATATTGCAACACCACCTAAATTCATAGAAAATGCATAACGAATTTTATCACTTATCGATGATAAATCATCAAAACTATAATAAATTTTATTTTTTTTGTTAACCAGATATGGCGTTTTTGTCATAAAATCCCAAAAGTATTGATAATCGTCGTTTTTCAATAGGGATAATATGTTTCTGTAAGTTGCAGCATAGGATTTATTAAATTCTTGGCAAGGTTCATCTGCATTAAAAGCTCTGCCATAAAAAGGTATGCCAAGTAACATACTTTTTGATTCAACGCCTCTTGCAAGCCAGTACTCAATGCTTTTTTGAATGTCATGAGAGTTACAAAAACCTGATTTTAAAGGAGCGTTATATCCGCTAATTGAGCTCCAACCTCCAGCATAATCGTATGTCATAACAATAAAATAGTTGACAAGCGGTTTTAAAAAATCAATATCAAAATAGCGACCTGAGTAATTTGCGTAAGGTAAATCAACACTAATAATAAAGTTATCACCTAAACTTTCCCTTAGAGTTTTAACGAAATTATTTAGACTTAGCGTATCAATTGTGCTTTTTGGAAATTCCCAATCTATATCTATACCGTCATAGTGATTAGTTTTGATGAAATCTATTAGTTGTGAAGTAAATTTGTCAAACAATAAAGGGTTATTAAGTACTGTTGAAAAATAAGTAGAAGTAGCTCCTCCACCTACTGATATTATAGGTTTTACATCTATGTTTTTGCTTATACTAATAAATTCCTTATTTTCAAAGTTTTTGGGAATAATAAGTTCACCATTTTTGTTTGGCCAAACAAATGCATGGTAAACCATATTTATATCATTATTGATAGCAATTTGAGGTATAAATTTTGATTGTTCCCAGTAAGGATAAAAACCTACAATTAAAAAATTTGAATGTTTTGTTTGAATTTTTTTTTCTACCACTGGCTGTAGTTGGGCAAATTCAGTAGTCTTTTGCTGATAACTACAGCCAGCGATAAACAATAACGCTATGATAAGCGTTAGTAATTTCATTTTTACTTGTTGATAATAATTTTATCTGTCTTTTTTAATTCTTCGATATAGTTGTCTAATGTTTGTTTCTTTTTGATATTTGTCAAGTACTGTGAAATTTCAGGTTTTATTTTACTAAGTGGCGGGATTTGACCTTTTGCATCTTTTAATTTTGACTTATTTTGATTGTAAAAGTCTGTAATTTCTTTATCTGTTGGTGCAAAATTTTGATTGCCAAATTTCCTTTGAAGTAGCGCATTTATCAAAATATTGTTTGTTTGAGATTTAATTTCTTGTTCAACCTGAGGGTCTTTTTCTAAATTTAGTTTTTTTGCTTCATCAAGCAAAACTCTTTCGCTAATTAAAGAGTTTAGGACATTCTCTCTAATTTGAGCAGCATTTTTATTATTTACTACGCCAGCAGGTAGCGATTTAATAAAATTATCCACAGCCGATTGTGTAATTTCATATCCATTGACGGTAGCCAATACTTTGTCTTGTGTTTGAGCAAAAGCAGTAGCCGTAAAAAAAACCATTACCAAAAACAAACTCGCTAAAAATTTCATACACACTCCTTAAAAAAATTTATTTCATCCGTTAAAATCCTATACATTCATAATGGTTTTGTCAACCTTAAAATGTCCAAAATACCAGATAGGTCCCAACATATTTACCACCCTAAACAAATCGAGATAATATCTGATCTCAAGGAGGGTGGTGAAATGAAAAAAGAGTTAAGTAAGATTATAGGGGCAGAAAACCTAATGAGAGGTT
>JAVRLY010000015.1:0-18009 GCA_031960885.1 Desulfurella sp.
ATGCGCTTTCAAAACTAAAAGATTTATTATTTGACATAAAACCTCCAACTAATGTATTAGACCAAGCGTTCTTACAAACATATAAATGGCAAGAATAATTACAAAGTAAGAAAAAATGCGCCTTAAGTAGATAGTTTTTATTTTCTTTGCTATAATTACGCCAACCGCAATGCCAATAATTGCACCTATACTTATGTATATGGCTTTTATTATTTCAATAGAGCCAACTCCGCTTAATCTTGACAAAATACCCCAAAGACAATTTAGAGCTATGACAAGCAAACTTGTAGCTATAGCATCTTTCATTGGAAAGTTGAGTATTAAAACGAGCGTTGGGACTATTAAAAAACCTCCACCGACACCAAAAAAACCTGTTAGCAAGCCAATACCAAAACCAGATAAAATAAACTTAACCCATGCACTAAGGCCTTTTACATTGCTAAGGCTGATAGCAGTTTGCAAGCTTTCTTTGCTTTTATATTCTTTTTGTTTTATCATTAATATGCCAATAATAAACATTAGTAGTGAAAATCCATACAATATGATCTTAGCGGGCAACAATGAATTTAGATATGAGCCTAAAAAAGCACCAAATATACCTGCGATAGAAAATACAATAGAAATTTTCCAGTGGACAAACTTTTGTTTTCCCATCATGTATTGAATAGCCCCAGCTAAAGCACTTACACCTACAACTACTAGACTTGTGCCTGTTGCAGAGTGTACATTCATCTTAAGCAAATATAGCAGTATAGGAATAGTTATAATTGAACCCCCAGCGCCAGTAAGACCAAGAGAAAGGCCAATTACTATACCATATACTATTTCCATAATCATTTATAATAATTAATAATATTTTTTTGTCAATATTTATTAATAATATTAGAAAAATTTGACAATTTTTGTTATATTTTATATTATAAATTATAATAATTTAAAGGGGTGTGCTTATGAAACCAAAGATAGTGATTATTGGATGTGGTTTTGCAGGATTTGGCGCTTTTTATAGTTTTGTGAAAAAAATCAATAATAAAGTGGATATTATTGTTATAGACGCTAGTGTTTTTAGCCTATCTAAACCCATTTTGCCAGAAGTTGCTTTTGGAGAGAGGGCATTAAATGAAGCATTAATTCCCATTGGAAAATATATTGAAAAGTATAACCATACATTTATAAGAAAAGAGGTAAAACTAATAAAGCCAACGTTAAATGAGGTTATACTCGAAGACGATACTAAAATTAATTATGATTATCTTATAATAAGTACAGGCGCTATAAAGGATTATGATGCTATTGAAGGTTTTAGAGATTATGGTTACTCAATATGTGATTATACGCAAGCTCTTAGATTTTTAGATAGACGTGCAAGTTCGATTGGAAGAAATGTTGTAATAGGTGCTTGTTTAACAAAGTGGGGTAGTGCATCAACGATTAAAACGCTAGCAGCCCCATGTGAGGGTCCAATTGGTGAAATTATGTTTATGTTAGATTATTATTTACGTAAACATAATAAAAGAAATGATACAAACATTACGGTATTTACACCAGGTGAAATATTTTTTGAAGATGTTGGCGATAAAGTTCATGCGGATATGGGACCAATCATTGAAAAAAGTAAGATAAATGTTGTAGTAAAAAAAATTCTCAAACGTATTGACAAAGAGTTTGTTGAGTTTGAAGATGGAACAAAACTTGATTGCGATATGGCAATTGTTATACCACCATATAAAGGACCTCAATTTTTAATTGATTCAAACATATCAGATGAAAGTGGTTTTATCCCAACCGACAAATACACAAGACATGTGGTTTACAAAAATATATTTGCATCAGGTGATGTTAATGCTATATCTATGCCTAAACTAGGCCATATTGCCGTAAAACAGGCTCATAGTGCAAGTAGCGTAATTATTAGCGAAATTACACAAAAACCCGACATTATAGAATTTAAACCAGAAATACTGTGCATCATGAATAGAGGGGAAGAAGCAACGCTGATTTTATCCGATTGGATGTATGGTGGAAAGATAGATCTAACATTTAGTGGCAAGATTCCAAAATTCATGAAAATGGCTTTTGATGCGTATTACTTTTATTCTCATGGCCAAATGCCACCACGGTTGTCTGAAGAGTATTTAAATAAACTGTTGATATCATTTTTTAATAAAAAATAGCTTTGTTTGGTAAGGAGTCAGCATACTTGCAACCTTTACTAATTATATACTTGTTCGTTAACTTACTCAATCACGACAAAAAAAGGCTTAATAGACTAAAACCTAATCGTTAAATATGTTGGTACCTATATGGTAAAGTATAATTTTAAAAGCTTGCATTAGTTATTGCAGTATGATATAATATTTACTTAATGTTAATTAGGGAATATGCAGATTTAGACGCTATAGGTATTGCTCAGCTTATTTCGACAGGGCAAGTTAGCGCTTATGAGATATTAGAAACTGCAGTAGAGCGAATTGAATCAATTAATCCCAAAATTAATGCAGTTATCTGCGAATTTTACGATTTAGCCAAAAAACAACTAGATAAAGCCAATAAAAATGCTTTGTTATATGGTAGTGTAATTTTACTAAAAGATAGTTTGCATGATTTAGAAAATACGTGTTCTACTATGGGCTCTATGTTATTAAAAAATAATGTTGCTAGAACTACATCTACGTTTGTTAAGCGACTAGTGGATGCTGGTTGTATTATAGTAGGCAAGACCAATGTACCTGAATTTGCTTTAATGGGTACTACAGAGCCAAAATTATTTGGACCTACAAGAAACCCGTTTAATTTAGACTATTCAGCAGGTGGCTCAAGCGGCGGTTCAGCTGCTGCTGTTGCAAGCTCTATGGTGTGTGCTGCAACAGGCAACGATGGTGGTGGCTCGATAAGAATTCCATCTTCAATGTGTGGTTTATTTGGTTTTAAACCGTCAAGATATTTTACACCGCTTGGAAATGAGTTTTTTGATTATTGGATGGGTCATACAGTAAATCATGTATTAACAAAAAGTGTAAGAGATAGTGCATTATTTTTAGATATTGAGTATGGTTTTGATGGTCCAATTTACTTTAAAAAACCTGTTAAGTCGTTTTATGAAGAGCTCAATAAACCACTTGGTCAATTAAGAATAGCTGTTGATACACACTCAATTTTAGGAAAAGTAAATGATGAAATAGTTAGTTCAACACTAAAAGTTGCAAAAGAGTTAGAAAATTTGGGACACATTGTTGCGGAAGACAGACCAAAAATCGATTTTGAATCCCTTTATGATAGTTATATTGATTCAATGTTTGTTGAAATGTCTTTTTTGCTTGATTATTTAGAAAAAAAATTACAAAGAAAAATTACAGTAAATGATGTTGAGCCATCAAGTTATATTCTGGCAAAAATTGGCGATACGCTTCATTCGAAACTCAATATACAAATAAAACACTTATGGGATAAATCGTCCTATCAAATGCGGTGTTTTTTCGAAAATTATGATATTTACATGACGCCTACATTTGCAGAGCCTCATATAAGACTAGGTATGTTGCTTCCTTCAACAATTGAGGAATTTGCAATAAAAACAATATCTACTCTAAACGGCGCCAAATACTTAAAACAAATGGTTAAAAAAATAGCTTTAAAACAGCTAAGTGCTTTTCCGTTTACACAATTAGCTAATCAAACGGGTATACCGGCAATGAGTATACCAGCTGGTATAAGCTCGCAAAATATACCACTTGGTGTTCAGTTAATGTCTGCTTATGCAAATGACCATATATTGCTTATGCTAGCCAAACAGCTAGAAGAAACTCCCACATGGTTCAAATATAAAGATTACTTAAGTATTTAATCATGCTATATATTGCATTTGTTTTATTGATTCTTGGGTGGTCATATACAGCTATTGTTACCAAAATAGCCTTAGACTACATCGGACCTTTTGAGCTTACTTTTTGGCGCGTGATTGTTGGTTTTGTTTTTTTATTTTTATTGACGGTTTTTACAAGAAAACTCGAAAAACCAAAGAGTTTAAAATGGGCTTTTTTATTAGGTTTATTCCAAAATGCTTTGCCTGTAATTTTCTATAATATTGCTTTGGTATACTCTTCTGCTGGTAAAGTAACGGTTTTAGGCTATATCATGCCTTTTTGGACAATATTATTTGAACGCATTATCCTTAAAACAAAGTTGGAGAAATTTAAATATATTCCCATTGCATTATCTTTTATTGGTTTAATTTTAATAATGCAACCGTGGCAATTTAGGGCAAGTATTTTAGGTTATTTATTTGCTATACTATATGGTATTAGTTGGGGATTGGGCAATGTTATTTCTGTAATTATATGGAGAAAGTATCCTAGCTGGGATGTTTTTTCTCTTACATTTTGGCAAATGGTATTTGTTGTTATCATTGTTATCTTTTTCAATTTTTTTATACCATTTACAAAGCATACTCACACAAACAGCTACTTAATCTTTGCAATTTTATATACCGGTGTTGTTTCTACAGCCTTAGCGTGGTTTTTGTGGATTTTGCTGTTAAAAAGATTACCAGCAAGTATAGTGGGTTTGTCGTCTTTGGCTGTCCCTGTATTTGCAATGATAGAATCTTACATTCAACTACACGAAAAATTCACTAAATTTGACATCTTTGGCGCTTTTTTAATTGTATTATCGCTTAGTCTTATATACTTGTATAATCTTAATCGCTAAACAGTGCGTTCAACCTTTTTAAGCCACCCATTAGGGGCTTGTATTTTGCCTGTTTGAATGCCCGTGT
The DNA here is from genome assembly GCA_031960885.1 of Desulfurella sp. Taxonomy (GTDB): domain Bacteria; phylum Campylobacterota_A; class Desulfurellia; order Desulfurellales; family Desulfurellaceae; genus Desulfurella. Next base: position 4,775 of record JAVRLY010000015.1, read on the forward strand.
AGTAATTATAAATTCTTTTTGAGTATTCACCAATATTGCCATCACCTACGGTTAAAACGCTATTATCTTCAAAGACGTATTCACCAACGGGTGATACTACAGCAGCTGTTCCAAAACCACCTGCTTCTACAATTTCTTTTTGTTTAATTTTATCAATGAATTCGTCTAATGTTACCTTTTTCTGAATAACTTTGAGAGATAAGGATGCTTGCAGTTCTATGATTGATTCAGATGTGATACTTCTTAAAATCGTGTCAGTAAACTCAGGTATTACAACAGTACCATCTTTTTCTATATGGTAATGATTCATTGCTCCGGCTTCTTCAATATATTTGTTTTGTGCATCAAGATAAAGTACTTGACTTGCTCCAAATTTTTTTGCAAACTCACCAGCTCTAAGTGATGCTGCATAGTTTCCTGCTGCTTTTGATTCTCCTGTACCACCGCTAACTGCTCTATGGAATTGCTTTGTGATTAGTAGTCTAATGGGTTTTGTAAAACCACCAGGATAATAAGGACCGCTAGGTGAAAGTATAACTGCAAAACGATAAGATTTGCTTGGATGAACACCTAATGAATCTTCCGTTGCAAACATAAATGGCCTAATGTAGAGCGAAGCCCCTTCTTGAAGCGGAAACCATAGTCTATCTACATCAATTAATGCATGAATTGCTTTAATTTGAAATTCTTCATCGATACTAGGCATACACAAAATTTGAGCTGATCTATTTAATCTTGTAGCATTTTTATCTATTCTAAATGTATAGATTTCATTATCTTGATGCATAAATGCTTTTGCACCTTCAAAAAGCGCTTGACCGTAGTGCAGGGCAATGGCGCCAGGTGATATTGACAAAGGCTCGTATGGAACGATGCGTGCGTTTTGCCACTGTCCATCTTCATAATCTGCAATAAACATGTGATCTGTTCTTAGTTGACCGAATGGTAAATTTTGAGATGGCTTTAATGGTTCATTCCTTCTTTGGCTTTTTGGTTTTAAAAGATAAGCAATATTCATAACGCTACTCCTTTTCAAATAATTACTCAATTTTATATTACTTAATAAATTAAATGTCAAGCCTTATAAAACAATAAGTGTCATCTACCATAAACATTTTTGCTTTATTTATTTCAACCAAATACAAAAGGTGAGCAATTGCTTCTGAATGTGCAAACCATTTTTGAGATATAGGAAAATCTTCCCAGTTTTTATACTTTATATCCCAATGCATTTTTGATGCTATATAATACGCGTCTAAAGGTGTTTTTGCATCGAGCAAACCCAGTATTTCATTTAGTCTTTCTCTATGATGCTTTTTAAGCTCATCTATTCTTTTTTGTAAATTTGTAAAAAGTTTTCTGTGGCCTGGCAATACTAGCTCAACATTTAGTTTATACACTTTATCCAAACTTTCCAAATACTGCTTGAGCGGGTTTTCATTTTCATACGCAGCAGATATATTTGGCGTTATATCATTTAACACATGATCAGATGAAAAAAATAATTTTTTGTATGGTTCATATAAACATACAATGCCTTTTGTGTGACCAGGCGTTTTTATACATGATAAATTATAGTTACCGTAATTTAAGACTTCTTTGTCTTGAACAATTTGAACTTTAGCGTTAAGCGTGCCTCTAAAAGCATACTTATACCCCGGGTGTTTTTTTATTGCGTTTGTTAGAGAATCAATGGGAAAACCAAACTTTTTTGCATAAAGTGCCTCTTGATACCAAAACTCATCCCAATTTGTGCCAAGAATGTATGGCGCATCTTCTTCAGTAAAATAGACAGTTGAGCTACTTGTAGCTAATTTTCCAATCAATCCACTATGGTCTGCATGCATGTGTGTTATAAAAAAATCAGTATTTTCTAAATCAATATTTAATTCTACAAAAGCGGTTTTTAGTACTTCTTCGCATTCCGGTCTATCCATACCAGTATCAATTACTAAGTTTCTTTGGCCTTTTATGATATATGAGTTTATTGATCTTAGCGGATTTTGAGGTAGAGGGACCACAACCTTGTAAATATTGTCTGAAATAAGCTCAATATCCGTCTTATGCCTCCCCTAAATAGCTCTTTCTTACGTCTTCATTTAATAATAAATTTTCAGCAATATCCTCCATAGCGATTTTACCAGTTTCAAGCACATAACCGTAATGAGCAATTTTTAGAGCCATTGCAGCGTTTTGTTCTACAAGTAAAATTGTCATGCCTTCTCTGTTTAGATGCTGTATAATCTCAAAAACTTCTTGAACAATCTTTGGAGCCAAACCTAGGGATGGCTCATCAAGCATTAAAAGCGATGGTTCGCTAATAAGCGCTCTGCCAAGTGCAAGCATTTGTTGCTCTCCACCAGAGAGTGTTCCAGCATATTGTTTGGCGCGTTTTTTTAAAATAGGGAACGTCTGAAAAATTTTTTCAAATTTTTCATCCAACATTGAACTAGGTTTGTTGAATGCGCCTATTCGCAGGTTTTCTAATACTGTTAAATTAACAAAAACTTTTCTGCCTTCTGGTACTAGTGCAATACCTCTTTTTATTCTTTGATATGTTTTTTCTTTTGATATATTATGTGACAAAAAATAGATTGAGCCATTAGATGGCACAAGGCCTACTATAGATTTTAGTGTACTAGTTTTTCCTGCACCATTTGGGCCAATTAATGTAACAATTTTACCTTCTGGAACATTAAACGATATATTATTGACTGCATGAATGAGTTTATAATAAATATTTAAATTTTCAATTTTTAACATTTGCTTCACCTAAATATGCACTAATTACTTTTGGATTTTTTTGAATTTCTTCTGGTGTACCTTCTGCTATCTTTGCACCATAATCTAGCACATAAATTTTCTGACATATTCCCATAACGAATTTCATATCATGTTCTATTAAAAATACAGTTAAATTAAAACTATCTTTTATTTCTTTAATAAAGTACAATAGGGCAATTTTTTCATTAGGGTTCATGCCAGCTGCAGGTTCATCTAAGAGTAATAATTTTGGAGATGTGGCTAACGCTCTTGCAATTTCAACTTTTCTTTGTTCGCCATATGAAAGACCGGTGGCTTTTAAATGGGCTTTTTCTTTTAAGTTAATTTTTTCTAACAACTCGTATGCTTTATTTTTTGTTTCTTTTTCTTGTTTTAAAAAACGTGGTGTTTTTAAAATAGGCTCAAATAGCTTGTACTTAACTTTGTTAGCAAAACCAATCATTATGTTTTCAAGAACTGTTAAGTTTTCAAATAATCGAATATTTTGAAATGTTCTTGCCATACCGATTGGGACAATTTTATATGGTTTATAGCCCGTTATATCTTTTCCCTCAAATATAACCTTACCCATAGTTGGTTTAAGGTTACATGTAACAACATTAAACATAGTGGTTTTTCCAGCGCCATTTGGGCCTATCAAACCAGTTATACTTGATTTTACAACATTTAATGAAATATCGTTTAGTGCGACTAATCCACCAAATTTCATTGTGATATGTTCGCAAGATAATATATTATTTTCCATTTTTTGTGCCACCTTTTATAACACTAAATAGCCACTCCCATGAAAATTCTTTTTTGCCCATTATGCCTTCTCTTGCAAAAAGCATAGTAAATATTAACAATAACGAGAATATAATCATCCTTAAGCCTGGTATACCAGGAATAGTAAAGTTAAATATATGCATAGGTTGGTCAAAAACCCTTAATAACTCAGAACCCCATACAATAACTATTGTAGAAATTACAGTGCCTGTAATGCTTCCAAGACCACCCATGACTATTATAACAAGAAGGTTGAAAGTTAAGAAGAAAGAAAAAAGCGTAGGGGATATAGTTGTAATTAAATGTGCAAGCAAACCGCCTGCAACGCCTTGAAAGAAAGCTCCAACAATAAACGCAATCATTTTCATCTTAAATGTATTTATACCCATAGCAATCGCTGCATCTTCGTCATCTCTTATAGCTTTCATAGCTCTGCCGTAACTGGAATTTATTATGCTCATAACCACAAAGATTGTGAATACAAGCCAACCATAACTCCACCAAATATTTGTATAGTTTGATATACCTTTTAGGCCTAGCGGGCCATTTGTTATTGTTATGGCGTTATTTGCAACAATATCTATAACTATGCCAAAACCTAATGTTATGATAGCTAGATAATCTCCCCTTGTTCTAAATACAGGAAATCCTAAAATAAAACCAAAAAATGCTGTAACTAAACCCGCTACTATTAAAGCTGGCAAAAAAGATAAATGGATAGAGCCTAAGATAGGCATAATTGGGTCAATTATAAACATTGCTTGCTTTTGAGCTGGTGTAAGACTTAAAAGCGCAGCTGTATATGCACCAACTGCTGCAAATCCGTTTGGTGCAAGAGAAAACTGACCTGTTACACCATTAATGAGATTATAACTAACAGCTAATATCATAGTTATCGCTGTGTCATTTAGGATAATTATGATATATTGATTAAAATTGTGACTTGCATAATATAAAAAAACGAACAGTAAAATTATACTAAAAATTGTTAATATTACATTCCTATTCATATTAAAATCTCTTCCTTTCTAATTCTTTTCCCATTATTCCAGTTGGTTTAAATAAAAGCACAAGTATCAATAGCAAAAAAGCAAAAGCATCTTTGTAACCTGCTAAACTTGGGAAAAAGGCAACAATTAGAACTTCTGATATACCAAGGACTAGTCCGCCAATTGCGGCACCAGCTACATCTCCGATACCACCTAAAACTGCAGCAGCAAATGCTTTAAGGCCTGGCATAATACCCATTAAAGGGTTTATAGAAGGGTATTGTGTAGACCATAGTATACCACCTACAGCTGCTAAGGAAGAGCCAATAAAAAAAACTAACGAAATCACAATATCCACATTTATGCCCATTAAACTTGTAGTATCAATGTCTAAAGCAATTGAACGCATGGCTATGCCATACTTTGTATTATGTAAAATATAGAGTAGCATGTATAAAAGGGCAAGGGCAATAATCGGAGTGTAAATACTAACAACAGGTAAGTAAATTTGATTGTAATTTAGAGTTCCGTGAAAAATGGGTGCAATAGGGAAAGCCTTTGGCACACCGCCAAATAGTACTAAAAATAAATTTTCAAGGAAAAAAGACACGCCAACAGCTGTAATTAGCAAAGAAACACGACTTGCATTTCTAATGGGTCTATAAGCTAATCGCTCCACTAAAACGCCAACTAAACCTGTTATAATAATTGCGGTTATAAAAGAAGCCCACCACGGTAACATAAATGCACTAATCCCAAAAAATGCTAGATAAGTACCTACCATCAAAATATCACCGTGTGCAAAGTTTATCATCCGTAAAACGCCATATATCATTGTATAGCCAATAGCAACAAGCGCGTAGAGACTGCCTGCAGAAATTCCATTAATTAATTGTTGGAGAATGGTCGTTAACATTTATTTAGCCATCCTTTTGGAAAATTTAAGTTTAAAAAGGGAGCAATAGAAATTGCTCCCTAACATTGATTGAAATTTATGGATTGATTGATGTAACATATACAAACTTAGAGTTTTCTACCTTTTCAATAACAGCTGGTTTTATAGCATCACCATTAACAAGCGTAATATTGCCTGTTACACCTTGGAAGTTTTTGGTTTCTCTAATAGCTGTATTAATTTTAATTGGGTTATCTGATTTAGCTCTATCTATTGCGTTAACTAACATAAAATAAGAATCCGCTGCTAAAGCTGCAAAATTACTAGGCAATTTCTTATACTTTGCTTTATATGCGGCTTCAAATTTCTTACCCAAAGCAGTTTTTATAGCTTCTGGAGCAAAACCTGTTGTAAATGTTAAACCATTTACAGCTTTCCCGCCAACTTTAATCAAAGCTTTTTCATCTGCACCATCGCCAGCAAGTATTGTTTTATTTAGCCCAAACTCCCTTGCTTGTCTAGCAAATAGTGCAATTTCTTGATAATAGCATGGCATATAGATAATTTGTGGGTTAGCTGGTTTTATAGCAGCAATTTGAGCTGAAAAGTTACTTTCTCCTGTTTGTATAAATGTCTTAGCTACAATTTTACCGCCTAGTTTTTTGAAATTTTCTTCAAAGAATTTTGCAAGGCCAACTGAATAATCTTGTGCTGAGTCGATCACTATTGCGGCAGTTTTTACATGTAAATTTTTGATAGCATAAATTGCTGCAACTTTACCCTGAAATGGATCAATAAAACAAGCCCTAGAAATGTATTTTTTGCCTTGAGTTAATAAAGGGTCTGTACCTGTAGGAGTGATTAATGGTATTTTTGCTTTTTCTACAATTGGTGTAGCAGACATAACATTGCCAGAGATTAAAGGGCCAATAATAGCATCAACCTTGTTGTCATATACAAGTTTGCTAACTGTATTTGCAGCTTGTACTTTGTCACCTTGATTATCAACTAGTATAAGGTCAATTTTTTTTTCCAAAGCGGTAGGCATGATTTCTTTAGCTACTTGCAGGCCTTTCCATGCGCTTTGGCCAAAAGCAGCAACAGGTCCAGTCATTGGAAAATCAACGCCAACTTTAATATCATTGCTAGCTGCAAATACCTTACAGATGCTAAATCCAACAGTTAATAAAGCCAAAAATGCAAGAAAAACTGTTTTAAACAGCGTACGTTTCATAAAAACCCCCTTAGATAAAATTATTTTAATTATAATTTTTTATTTTTAAAATGTCAAATTATTTAATATTAGCTACAAAATCAAATATTTTTAATTTGTTAGTAATTTTTTTATGCTCAATGTCGTTCTTATCAACAAAATTAAAAAATTATAATCCTTTCAATCAAAAATATTAGCATTTATTGAAAAATATCTAAATAAATTTTAGCAAATAATAAATATAAGTTAATAAGTTTATACTAAATACAAACCCGTTAATTTTTTTAAATGCAATAATCCAAAAGAGCATTAATGAAGCGTTAAATAATGTAATATAGGCACTAAGTAGTACGTATTGAGGTATGCTCCAGCTTGTTAACAATATCCCAATACTTACTGGAAAGGTTGATTGAAAGACCATAGCACCACTAATATTACCGAAAGCCAAAATATCTTTATTCTTTAATGTCCATGTAAGAGAATTAATCTTTTCGGGCAGTTCTGTTGCAATAGGCGATATGAACAATGAAAACATTAATGGGTTAAAACCAAAAAATTGACTTAAAACCTTCAGTGCATTAACAAAAACATAAGCACCATATATAATAATTGCCAAAGCAACAATTAATTGAAAAAATCCAATTAGCACGTTTTCTTTTATTTTTAGATATTTAGAAACATACAGTTTATCTTTAAAATCTAGTTTTGAGCTTCTGCCACTAAATGTCATATATAAGTATATCGCGTAAATGGATACTATAATAAAAGCTAATACACTTTTTAAGTGGATAAAGTATGTTGCTATAATTGCAATAGAGTAAGAGATTAAAAAAAATATTAAATCTCGTTTTGCAGATTTTTTTTCTATATTTACACTAAAAGGGCCTTTTTTTAATAGGTATCTTACACTCAATCCTATACCTATCATCAAAAACCCAAGTGTTGAAAGCATAAATGGTGCTCCAAGTATAGCACCAACGCCAATCTCAAAAGCGGAATGCTCCAAAAAAAGTATTGCCACAATAGGCAATATGGTTTCTGGCAAAGCAGTTCCAACAGCAGCCAAAACAGAGCCAATTACTGCTTGAGAAAGGTTTAGATTTGATCCGATATATTCTACAGAGTTTGTAAACAATTCACTTGCTATTACAATAAAGCAAATGCTAAGTATTAACAAAAAAACATAAACTACCACAATTTTATACTATCATATATGCTTATTTTGTGCAAATTGATGTGTTTATTGGTCTGGAAAATTAAGGTTTTTAAAAACTTTTTTGTAGAGCACTAAGTATAAGGCTTGAAAAAAAGCGGCTATAAAAAATGGCATTTCAAATGAATTTGCATCGAGAAATACGCCGGTTATGTAAGGCCCAATTGATCTTGGAAATTGCATTGAAGCTGAGTTAAGGCTAACGGCAAAACCTCTTCTTTTGTCCCTAACCAAACTAACAGTAAGCGCTTGTCTTGCGCCAGCTGAACTTCTATTGAAGATTTGATGAAAAATGTAAAAAATTGATGCCAAAGAATATGTTGGCGCTATTGGTAGCAAAATAAGGAATAAAAGGCCAATAAGCCTTTGAGCAAAAACAGAGTTCACAATGCCAAAACGCATAGATAGTTTGCCTGTGTAAAAAGATAATATAGCGCTAAGTAAAAAAGTTACTGAAAATACTGGAGCAATAAATTTTGCGCCAACACCAAACCTTACGGCAAACCAATAAGCAATTAAAGGCCCTTTTAGGCCTATTGCTAGTCCGTTTATGCTGTTTAGTCCAATTAGCTTTATCAAATTGAGATTTTCTTTTTTATTAATATCTTGTGTTTGTTGATCTAAAGTTTTTTGTGTGAATTTTGGTTTATAGTTTTCTTCTACTTTAAGCAATAAAAATAAACTTATGCTAGCCAATACACATATGACTACAAACAGTAACTTATACTCGAAATTTTTGATAGTAAATGTGAAAATAGAAAAAATCATAGCCAATATTGAACCGATAGACATGCCTAAAAAACCCAAAGCAGTATTTAGGCTAAATACCATGCCACGCTTGCTGGGTTGAATTTTTTCAGCCAAAAGCGCCTGTTCTGCTGGAGAAAAAGGTCCTGCAGCGCCATTTGCCCCAAGCCCGAAAGTTCCTAGTGCGCTTAACAAAGCAATAATATAGATATTGTTTGCAAAGAGCATTCCTATACTTGCAAACCCTAAAGCTACTGTATACACTACCAAAAAAGGTTTTCGCCTTGTTTTGTCGCTAGCAACTCCAATAAATAAACTTCCAAAAGCACCAAACAAACTTACGAATGTATAAACTAGTCCTATTGTTATTGCACCATAGCCGCAGGCTTTCAGGTAAAGCGCAAAGTCAACAACTAAGAGTCCTTGTCCAATGCTTCTTAAAAATCTAATATAAAGCAAGTACTTTGTATTTTTATCCATCTAAAAAACGCAAAGTTGGCTTTTTTGAAATTAAATTAAGCTTATAAGCGTAGTCGAAGAACAGTTCCATTGATTTAACTTTATTTTCGCTCATATCGTAAGATAAATTGTTTTTTAAATAATCATAAGCTTTGTTTATATCATAATTATGCGTGTCACAAAAAGCTTCAGCAATTGTTTCAAGATTCTTTACGCCCCAATCTTTTGCCTTAAAAAATAAATCTATGTAATGTCTTTGGATTTTGTGGTTAGCAATCCATAGAGCAAATACAAATGGGTATCCACTAAATTCATTCCATTCATAGGCTAAATCAATAACGTTTTCGCATGTATGTTCAATCCTATACAATGCATTGTCGCCAATAACAAGTTCGCAATCAGCATCATTTTCTACATAATCAACATTCAATTTATACTTGTATGCAAATAGTATTTTTGTTAGCACAACAGATGTGTTTGAGTTTTTATCTAATTTGACAGTTTTGACTTTATCTAAAGGTTTTTTTAGAAATAAAGCTACACTTTTAACCTTATATTCGCTTGATATACAAACGTGTGGTATCAAATAATAATCTGACCTTGCATATTCAATAGATGGCGCTATAGCTACATCAACTTTTTTTTCAAATAACATTTTTGCACAAACAGAAGGCATTTTCCTAATAAATTCAATATCGTTGTCCAAAATTTTATTTACAAGCGCAAAGTAGAGAGGGTAGGCATTTAAAAAATCAACCAATGCGACTTTCATAATTACAATACTCCCTTTAATTGAATTATTTTAGAGCTAAACTCAAGTGAGCTCACGTACTTAAAAGTATTAAAAAGACTATCAGAATAAGCAAAAACACCATGTCCTTTTGCAACAACAATATTTGTTTTCAAATTGTTTAAAAAAAATTCTGCAATTGCGTCTTTTGCATTTTCCCAATTTTCTATATCTAAAACGCAAACCTCCTTTAAAAGTAACTTTCCTTCATAGTCAATTGGTATAATTTGGGAGTATTTCATTGAAAGGGCTGTGGTGTATGGACTGTGTGCATGTACTATTGAATTAGCTTGTTCAACATTTTTGTAAATATTCATATGTAACTCAACTTCGCTTGATGCTGCATTCCAGCGCACATCTTTCTCAAAACCAATCTTAACTATGTCTTTACTTCTCAACCCAAAAAGTGATTTACCTGTTTTTGTTATCCAAACACCATCTTTGACTCTTGCACTCATATTGCCGCTTGATGCACCAACCAGGCCCATCAAAAACATCATATCTCCTACTTTTTTAAATTCGCTTATCATACTTTCTCCTATAAATAACATAAATAGATATTAAAACAATGGAAAATACAAATAAAATCAAACTAAATTTATGCATATAGTGTTTTAATAAATCTGGGTTTTTTCCAACAAAGAAGCCAATGAGTGTTAAACCTGCAGTATAAATCAAAGCTCCAAGCGTAGTAAAAAGAACAAAAGCAAATACCCTCATTTTGGCTAATCCTGCAGGTATTGATATTAAATGCCTAATAGTTGGCAAAAGCCTTCCAATAAAAACGCTAATGGGTCCGTGTTTTTTAAAAAAAATAATCGTTTTTTTCAAGGCATGCTCTAGTTTGAATATTTTACTAAATTTTAAAACTACCTTTAAGCCAAGTGTTTTAGAAATATAGTAATTAAACAAAGCTCCAAATAAACTACCCATTGTTCCAGTAAAAATTGCCATATATAAATTCATTTTACCCATAGCTGCTAAATAACCAGCTGGTGGCATAACAAATTCTCCAGGTATTGGTACAATAGAGCTTTCCAAAAACATTAACAAAAATATGCCAATATAACCTGACGCTCCGATAGTATTTACTAAAAAATTAGCCAAATCAATTAAATAATTCATATAACCCCTTTTTTTGCAGCTAGAAACAAGTACGCTTGAGCAACACCAGCATATTGTCCATAATAATTTTTTCCAAACTCTTCAATAGTTCTTACATTTTGTTCATTACCATTGAAGTAAAGTTTTTCAATGATCCTTTTAATCCAAACATCAGTACAAAAAACCTCATAGCGTCTATATGCGCAAAGCAAAATGCAATCTGCGACTTTTGAACCTATACCTTTTATATTCATCAGCTCTTTTTTTGCTAAATATGTGTCTAATTTATATAAAGAATCAAAAAAGCCTTTATCTTTTCTTAACTCAGCAATATAGTTTTTTCTAAAACCCAAACCACAACTATCCAACATCTTTTGTTCGAAATTTATTCCACAAGCGGGAAATGTATAACCAATATCGGTTTTTTTTCCATATACGGCCGATATTTTTTCAAGCATTAGTTTGATGCGTTTAATATTATTGAAAGCAGAACACATAAATGATACAGTTGTTTCAAATGGATCTTGGGTTAAGATAATTAAACCTTCAAACGCTTTTATGGCTGTTTTAATGTATGAATCAATGGCTATCTGCCTTAATATTTCATCAAAGTCTATATCAAAAGAAAAGTAATTTTTAATAAAGTTTTCATCAACATTGTTGTAGTATAGATAATCGTTTTCTACGTAAACATCAAATATAACATTAGAAAATATTCTATATGCGTTGTTTGTTTTTTGAACTCTAAATATTTGCCCACTTTCTAATGTATGTTGCAAGTTAAGTTTAAATGGTATTTTTATTTTATTCACTTTTAAGCCTTTGTAATTTATTTTTTGTTTGTTCATAAAGCTCTTTTAATGAAGCATCATTTGGATTTTTTGCAATTTCTTTTAGATAGTAGTGCATTTGTTTTTTCAACCTTTCTATTTCGATTGAATTTATTAACATTAAAAAATTAGCGCGTTTTTTGGATACAGTTTCTTCTTGCGTTAATAAGTATAATTCATAACATAAAGAAGCATTTTGTGAATCGAGGGTTGATATAAATTGTTCAAAACTTAGATGTCTATTTTCTAAAAGTTTTACATATATGGTTTTTAGATTTTGCTCAAAATTATTAGAGAATTCTTCCTTATTTTCAATCCAATCCAACAAAAATGGGTCTTTAATTAAATAAGAAAGTACATAGTGAATTTTAGTGTATATTTTTTTTTCACTAGCTGTTTGTGTTTTTTTAATTTTTTGAGCAATGTTCAAATTTAAAAGCCGTCTCGATTTTGAGTAATAGAGGCTTTTTAAGACTGAATCATTTATATTGTCTATAGCGTTTTTTATAGTATTAATAGCATTTGCCACTAATATAGGCTTGGATTGAGAAAGATTAGAGTTTTGCAAGTTGTACTGTTTTAGTATATTTTCTTCTAAAAAATCAAAATAATCTTTAGCTTTTACTAAAAGTTTTTTATACTCGTCAATTGAGTATTTCATGACAAAACTATCTGGGTCTTCTTTCTGTGAATCTTGAGTATTTAACTCTACAACATAAGCATCTAACTGACCTAATATTTTTGTATTTTTTAGCATTGCCTTGATGCCAGCTTCATCAGAATCAAAATTAAAATAAATTTTATTAGTAAATCTTTTAATAAGTTTTATATGGTAATCGGATAAATTTGTTCCCATCGTTGCACTAACACATTTTAATCCTTCTTGAGTTAGCCTTATGCAATCAAAATAACCTTCACAGATTACAAGGTATTCTTTTATATGGTGTTTTGCTTTGTCGAATCCATAAAGCAGTTTTTGCTTTGAAAAAAGAGCGGTTTCTTTTGTATTTATATATTTAGCTTTTTGATTATCATTTAAAGCTCTACCAGCAAAGCCTACAATTTTTCCAAATTCATCTAAAATAGGAAACATTAATCTACCAGCAAAAACATTGTAAGAATTAGACAGAATTCCGCACTCGTTTAAAAGTTTTAATGTGTACTTTTTCAGCAAAAAGTCTATTAATGAGTTATCATTGGGGTTGTAACCAAGTTGAAATTCCTCTTTTGTATAATTATTTATTTGTCTTTTTTCAAGATAGCCTTGGGCTAATTTTGAATTTTTTAATTGTTTTTGAAAAAAATCACAGGCAAATTTGTTTATGTCAAGTAGTATATTTTCTTTTTTTGTCTCTTCATCTTCGCTATCTATATTTAAACCTAATTGTAAACCGAGATTTTTGATCGCTTCTTTAAATTCTAAATTTTCAATTTTCATGTAAAAAG
>JAVRLY010000015.1:18109-23674 GCA_031960885.1 Desulfurella sp.
TTTATGTCAAGTAGTATATTTTCTTTTTTTGTCTCTTCATCTTCGCTATCTATATTTAAACCTAATTGTAAACCGAGATTTTTGATCGCTTCTTTAAATTCTAAATTTTCAATTTTCATGTAAAAAGTTACAACATCTCCACTTTCTCCACAACCAAAACAATGAAAGAATTGTTTTTCTCTGTTTACAGTAAACGATGGTGTTTTCTCAGAGTGAAAAGGACACAGTCCCACATAATTATTGCCGCTTTTTCTTAAAGAAACGTATTTATTTATAAAATCAACAATATCTATACGATTCTTAATTTCTTGAACAATATTCATTTTAAATACACGATTGTAGCACCATCTCCGCCAAGGTTGGGTGGCGCCATAGAAAAGTTTTCTACTGATTTATGCGTTTTTAGTAATTGTCTAACCATTTCCTTTAGTGCCCCAGTACCTTTTCCATGAATAATGCGCACCTCTTTTATTTCGTTTTTAGCAGCATATTCTAAAAATTGCAATACCTCCATTTCTGCTTCAAATGTGTGCATGCCGATTATATTTAACTCATTAATTTCCTTAACGGGTTCCATTATATTTACATTATTTTGTTGTTTTTTAAGTTTTTGTTTTTTTAAAATGGATGTTTTTGTTTCAACTATTTTGCCATTAATATTGACTTGAGCGTATGCGCCTCTCAAATTTACAATTATACCCGTAGATTTGCCCAATTGCACAATATCACCTTTTTCAAATGTAATATTTTTATCTTCAATTTGAATTTCTCTTTGATTTTTCTTAAGCGTATTAATAAGTGTTTGTGCTTCTTTTATCTCTCTTGTCTTGATTACCTTTGATATTTCTTTTTTTAACAAATTAATGTAACTTGTATACTGATTAGTTACTTCATTGTGTTCTTGCAGTAATTTATCTTTTAGCTTAATGCTATCGAGGCTTAACTTTTTAAAAAGTATTTTGTATCTTTTTATTAAATTTGTGTATAAGGTTTTTTTTCTTAACATTTCATCAAGTTCTTTTTCATATTTATCAAGCGTTTGACTCTCTTTAGATTCGTGAGTTTTCTTTGCGATTTCAAATATTTCATCGTTTAAGTATTTTTGCATAATTTCTATGCCGTAGCTTTTACCAATTTTTCCATATATTAGCTTATATGTTGGTTTCATATTTAATTCATCAAATTCAAATGCAGCTAAAAAAACATTGTCTAATTCTTTCAATTTGTACACTAAGTTTCTATAATGTGTGCTTATTATAAGCAAAGGATTTTTTTTCGTTAAATACACAATAATGGCATAAACTATGGCAAATGCTTCGTCTGGACTAGTTCCGCTTCCTGGTTCATCTAAAAGTATTAGAGAATTTTCATCGCTATTGTCTATTATTTCCTTTATTCTAATCATGTTCGAAGAAAATGTGCTAAGGCTTTGTGTTTCTTGTTCATCGCCAATTACAGCAAAAATGTTTGATATTTTACCTATAACAAAATGCTCTGCACAAATAGGTATACCTGCATATGCACTTAGCGTAGCCAAACCTATTTGTTTTATAAAAACAGTTTTTCCTCCAGTATTTGGTCCTGTTATAACAAGCGCTCCTTCTAGCTTTATACTATTTGCCACAACATTTTGATTAACTTTCAAAAGTAGTGGATGTTTTAAACTATATGCTTCTAATCTCTTTTTTTCATCAAAATGTGGTAGTGTAGCCTTATATGTTTTAGCAAATAGTATTTTTGCATAGATTGCATCGAGCTTTGCGATTTCTTTTGTATTGTGGGTAAGCTCTGTTGAGTGTTTTCTAATTAAATTCGTAAGTGCGTCTAAAATTTTCTGGATTTCTTTCGTCTCTTCTAAAATCAAATCTTCCAATAAATTATTTTTTTCAAACACTTCGTATGGCTCTACAAAAAAACCTGCTTTTGATATATCAATTTTTCTGGCTTTTATATATTCATTGTAATTTGGTTTAACAAGTATTGTAAATCTTGAATTTTTTAAGAAAATATTCGTATCAAGCAAGATATTTTGCAAACCTTTTTTTTGAATGTATGAGCGCAAAATTGCTGTTATATCTTCTTTTAAGGATTTTATACGGTTTCTTATGTTGAAAAGTTTTTTTGTGCTTGAATCTTTTACATACTCAGTTTCATCAATTGTTTGGTATATGAGTGATTTTAACTTATCAAGACTAAATAACGCGATGTATTGTTTTAGTCTATCATCAAGGTTTTTATCCAATAAACTAACAAAATCTATAAATGTGTATATGTGATAAATCTCTTTTGCGTTTAATCTAGAATACAGTGCTTTACTTAGGCAATCATCAATGTATATATCCTCTAGTATTAAATTTGCATTACCTAGTATTTCAAAAAAAATTTCCAATATTTTAATTTGTTCTTGTGCTTTTTTGTAGTCAAAAATAGGCTTTATTTGAGAGATATAGTTTTTACCATAAGTGGTTTGAGTATATTCATTTAATAAATCTTTTAATTTATCAAATTCGAGAATTTCAAAAACACTTTTCACGCTTTATATTATACACACTTATTTGTGTTTTTAAAAAATTTTTTTTAAATAGTTGAAATTTCAAAATATAAGTATATTATATAATTAGTAAGTTATTAGGAGGTGTTTATGTGTAAACGCATAGCAAGTTTGGTTTTTTTTATGTTGTTGCTTCTGTTTAACTTTGCATTTGCGAAGGTTGGTATTTTAAGCACACAAGAAGTAGCATCTATGATTGGCAAACAGGGTGTAGTAATTGTGGATACAAGACCACAAGAAGCTTATTTAAAAGCTCATCTGCCTTCAGCTATTAATCTTACACCAACAGGCGAGCTTTTCAGTGAAAAATACGGTGTAAAGGCAGCAAGTATTGCTAACAATGCGCAGCTTGAAATGGTCTTATCAAATGCAGGAATTTCAGCAGATGATACTGTGATAGTATATTCTGGCGGAGATAATCCAGCGTTTTTTCTAACGAATGCAACGCGCGTTATATTGGCACTAAAGTGGGCAGGTATTAAAAATGTGTATTTTTTAAATGGTGGATTTGAAAAGTGGGTTGATGAGAAAAGGTCTGTACAAAGTGGAGAAGTGCAATTACCGAAAACAAAATTTGTTATTAATTACAACTCTCCCCAGACTTATGTGTTTAGTGACTTTATTGAGTGGGCAGTAAATAATGAGAATAAGATTCAATTAGTTGATGCAAGGCCAGTTGCACAGTATACAGGGGAGTTTACTACAGATAAGCGCTTGGCAAAATTTGGTCATATAAAAGGTGCCTTAAATTTACCCGTTGGCGAATATGTTAAAAAAGTGGATAATTATTTCTTAGTTAAGTCACCTCAAGAAATAGAAGCTTTACTTAAAAAAGCAGGTGTAGATCAAAACAAGCCGATAATTTCTTATTGCAATACTGGATATTTTGCAAGTGGTTTGTGGTTTATCGAAAGGGCTTTATTTGATAATGAGCTTGCTTTTACGTATAATGGTTCTATGGTAAGTGCTTCTAGGAACCCAAATATTCCTATTGTAACGGGAGCATCCCCCCTCTAAATAAATAGGCAAAGGTCAAACACCTTTGCCTCCTGCCTAATTTTGATATTTTTTGATATAATATATAAAGATGAGTTATGTAGAAATTTTTGCAGATAAAATGCTTTTAAAAGATATTCCTAAGGCTCCAGGTGTATATAAAATCTTTTCGCATCAAAATGAACTTTTATACGTTGGTAAAGCAAAAGATTTAAGAAAAAGGTTAGCATCATACTTGAGAAAAAACGTTGACCCATATAAGAGAAAAATGATTCAAGAGGCTTTAGGCGTAGAGTTTATTGTTACACAAACAGAAGAAGAAGCCCTATTATTAGAATCAAATCTAATAAAAGACAATAGGCCACCCTACAATATTGTATTTAGAGATGATAAAAGTTACCCATATCTTAGAATTTCTTATAATGAAAACTTTCCTCGCATAACATATGCAAGACGCATAAAAAATAAAGACGATTTTTATTTTGGGCCTTTTCCTAACGCAGATAGTTTGCATATGCTTATAAAAGTTATAAAAGATTCATATAAAATTATACAAAAGGATGATAAAAATTGTCAAAATACCAACCAAAAACCTTGTATTTATTATCAAATGAAAAAATGCCTTGCACCATGTGCTGGTTATATAACAAAACAAGAGTATTTTTCTATAGTTGATGAAATAAAAAACTTATTATTAAAAGATCACGATATCTTAAAAAACAAAATTGTTGAACAAATGAAAAAATATGCAGATAATGAACAATTTGAAAAAGCCCTCGAATTAAAGAATGCTCAAGAGGCAATAACTATTTTAAAAGAAAAACCTGTAATTACAGATACAAAAGCCGACATATGGGATTGCTTTGCCTTTTTTGAAAAAGAAGACATTACGTGTGTTTATGTTTTAAATATAAGGTTAGGTAAGATAATAGCTGGCAGAAGTTTCTTTTTTGATAAAAAATTCGATTTAGATTCAAAACAAGAGTTTATCATACAGTATTACTTGCAAGGCGAGTTATTGCCTAAAAAAATCTTGATTAATGAAGCGATTGATTTGCCAAATAATGTATTTGAAAAAAAGGTTGAAGTTATTAACCCTAAACGTGGTGATAATTTAAAAATTGTAGAGTTAGCTTTAAATAATGCAAAGGAACAATTGGAAGTATATGTTTCGAAGATAAAAGCCAATTTAGAGTTATTTAAACAAATAAAGTTGCTTTTAAATCTTGATAAGATACCATATTACTTTGATGTGTTTGATATAGCGCATATAAGTTTTGAAAATGTAGTGGCAGGCGTAGTAAGGTTTGATATTAGCGGATTTAATAAAGCTTATTATAGAAAATACAAACTTGAGTCAAAATTTGAGTATGAATCTATGAAAGAAGCCATTTGCAGGCACATAAATTTGCTTAAAAAATCAAATCTCATATTGCCCGATGTATTAGTTGTTGATGGTGGTCCTATACAATTAAAAGCTGCAAGTTTTTGCGATATTAAAGCAATTGGTATAGCAAAAGAAAAAATTAATAACAAAGTTATAAGAAGCCACTATGATGTAGAAGACAGTGTATATTTATTAGATGGCAAAATTGAGCCTGATAAAAAACTACTGAATTTTTTGCAGAAATTAAGAGACGAGGCGCATAGGTTTGCAAATGCATATCATAGAAACTTGAGAACTCATGCAACCATAGCAAGCGCTTTGGATAGGATTGAGTTTATTGGTCCAAAACGCAAAAAAGAACTATTTGAAAAATTCGGCAGTATTGAAAATATAAAAAATGCTTCGATTGAAGAAATAGCTTCTATTAGAGGAATAACTCTAGAAAAGGCTCAAATGATAAAAGAAAAGCTCAAAAATCTTTAATCTTTGGCTTTGTGATGATTAAAATTGGTCGGGGCGAGAGGATTTGAACCTCCGACACCCAGTACCCGAAACTGGTGCGCTACCAGACTGCGCTACGCCCCGCCTCTTAGTAAATTATGAAATAATTATCTGTGTGTCAAGATAAATA
>JAVRLY010000016.1:0-2259 GCA_031960885.1 Desulfurella sp.
TTATAACTCAAACATTTTCTTCTTTGAAATACCGGGAGTTTAGGATATTTTGGTTTGGCCAAATTGTATCGTTGATTGGCACTTGGATGCAAATTATAGGCCAAGCATGGTTAGTCTTAACATTAACGGAATCCCCATTATTACTTGGTCTTGTTGTAGCATGTCAATACATGCCCATTTTGTTTTTTTCATTCATAGCAGGCGATATAGCAGATAGGATAAAAAAACGCTACATCGTAATTGCCACACAAACATCTATGGCTATTTTGTCTTTTGTATTGGCAATACTTACAAGTTTTGATGTTATAACTTATTTTGAAGTTTTAGTTATTACAACACTAATGGGTTTTGCCCAAACGTTTGATGTGCCAGCGCGGCAATCGTTTATGATTGATTTGGTTGGCAGCAAGGATTTATCCAATGCAATAGCCCTAAATTCTACAATTTTTAATCTAGCACGCATTATAGGACCCGCAATTGCAGGTATATTGATAGCTAAAATAGGCATAAAAGCGACGTTTTTTGCTAATGCTATAAGTTTTATACCTTTAATTATTGGTCTTTTTATAATCGACATAGATGGCAACTCGTCAAGAAAAACAAGTTCACTAAAAGATAGCTTAAAAGAACTTCTAAAATATATAAAACAAAATAAAGTTTTGTTTGATGTAATTATTTTACTTGCTATACTGTCAATTTTTGCTATGAACTTTAGCGTACTTGTTCCTCTTTTAGCTAAATATACACTTAAGCAAAATGCTGTAGGCTTTGGTATGCTTATGACTTACATGGGTATTGGGTCATTTTTTGGAGCAATTTTTATTGCGTATGTTTCTAAAAAAGTATCTTATTTAAAATTAATGATAATCAATGCGTTTGGTTTATCTTTTTTCCAGGTTTTAATGGCTTTTTCAAAAAATTATACGCAAGCAAGTATTGCTATATTTTCTGCTGGGTTTTGTCTGATTGCTTATATAATTTTATCTAATACTGTTTTGCAGCTTTTATCTACAAATGAGTTAAGAGGTAGAATTATGAGTATATATTCACTTGTTTTTTTGGGTGTTACGCCCATTGGCAGTATTTTTGCCGGCACAATTGCAAATTATATTGGCATTAGAGTGGCTATTTTTTGCGGTGCAATAATTGGTTTAATCTTTAGTGTTATTTACTTAAAACGTTTTTTAGCTTATGTAAAGGAGGCTGCGTTGTGAAAGTTTCGATTGTAATTACAGGTAGTGAATTTGTTACTGGGACAAAGCATGATACCAACTCTGTATTTTTTGCAAAAGAAGCTTTTGAAAAAGGTTTAGATGTTTCATCCATACATATTTGCAAAGACGATATAGATGAGATTTCACATACTATTAAGCACGCTTTAGAGCTCAATGACATTGTAATTGTAAGCGGTGGTCTTGGCCCAACGTTTGATGATGTAACAAGAGATGCTGTTTCTTTGGCAGTTAACGAAAAGTTGGTTTACGATGATGATTGGCTTGAATATTTAAAAAAAGATTATCAAATGCGCAATGTAGAATTTAATACCCAGCGTATGAAAATGGCTTTGAGGCTTGAAAACTCAAAACCCATACCAAATAAAATAGGAAAAGCATTAGGTTTTATTTATCAAAAAGGCAATAAAACCATTGTAGTCCTACCTGGTATACCATCTGAAGCAAAAGAGATGTTTAATGATGTTTTGAATTTGTTGGGTTATAATAAAAAACTCAGAGAAGTTTTTCTGCTTAGAACATTTGGACTAAAAGAGAGTGATGTAAGCGAACTTGTAAAGAAATTTAATGGCGTTTTTTTAAATGTATCCGCAAAGGGAACAGATGTTTACACACCAAAAGACAATTATGAGACCATAAAACAGATGTTAGGCACATACGTATATGCAGAAGGCGAGTATGAAATGGAAGAAATTGTAGGCAATTTTCTGAAGAAACACTCTCTAACAGTATCAACTGCTGAGTCATCAACAGGCGGGTTGATTATTTCAAGGCTTATCAATATTGCCGGCTCATCGGATTATACATGTGGTGGTGTGGTGAGTTATTCTAATGAAGCCAAAATGAACATTCTTGGTGTGAAAAAGCACACATTGGATAATTTTGGGGCTGTAAGCGAACAAACGGCACAAGAGATGCTCTTTGGAGCAAAAAAACTGTTTAATTCAGATATTGTAGTATGTGATACAGGCATTGCAGGACCAACTGGAGCAACGCTTGAAAAAAGCGTTGGACTACACTATATTGG
>JAVRLY010000016.1:2359-23089 GCA_031960885.1 Desulfurella sp.
AAACGGCACAAGAGATGCTCTTTGGAGCAAAAAAACTGTTTAATTCAGATATTGTAGTATGTGATACAGGCATTGCAGGACCAACTGGAGCAACGCTTGAAAAAAGCGTTGGACTACACTATATTGGCATTATGTTTAAAGATAAAATAGATATTTACAAAGAAATATATCAAGCAGATAGAAATAACACAAGACTATACATTTCTCAATATGCTTTGAATTTAATAAGAATGTCAATTTTGAATTTATCACAAATTTAAGTTGGGGGTTGTTAATGGATATGTTAATGGATTATAACAACAACGATAACCCAAATGAAGAAACTATGAATATAAACAAATCAAATAACCCATTTAAACACTGGTGGTTTGCGATTTGGCGCTTTCTAGATTTTAAAAGTCGCTCATCAAGAAAGGAATTTTGGTTGTTTTATTTGGGCAACTTAATCATTTTTACAGTATTGATTGTTTTGTTGACGCTTGTAATGTATTGGCTAAATACTTCATATCAAACACTAACTCAAATATACTTTTTATTTGGCATCATTTGGAGGATTGTAATGTTGCTTCCTGGTATTGCTTTAACAACCAGGAGATTTCATGATACAAATAGAAGCGTGTGGTATACAGTTTTATTCTACGCATGCAATTTCTTTTTGGGACTATTGTCGTCTATAAATGAGCACGCCTTTGAAAGTGGCAATTTAGCTTTGATAATAGCTATAATAATTTGTTTAATAGTAGATATTTGGCTTTTTGTAATATTAGGTTTTTTAAAAGGCACTCAAGATACAAACAAATATGGAAAAAACACAATATTGTTATGAAATATTGTTTTGCTGCTTAGCAAAGTCTACTGTGTTTGTTATCAACATGGCAATTGTCATAGGACCTACGCCACCTGGCACAGGTGTTATATAGCTTGCCTTTTTTGATACATTTTCAAAATCCACATCGCCAACGATTTTGTCATTGAGTTTTGTAATACCCACATCTATGACCACTGCATCTTCTTTTACCATATCTTCAGTGATTAAATGAGGCTGTCCTGTAGCGCTTATAATAATGTCTGCGGTTTTTGTTTTTTCTTTAAGGTTTTTGGTATATATATGACAAATCTGGACTGTAGCGTTCGCATTTAATAGCATATAAGACATAGGTTTGCCTGTAATATTGCCTGTTCCTACAACGCATATATCTTTGCCTTTTAACTCTATATTGTACTCTTCAAACAATTTCATAATTCCATATGGCGTACAAGGGTACACTGAAGGGTTGCCACGCAACAATCTTCCTAAATTGTACGGATGAAAACCATCTACATCTTTTTTGGGGTCAATTGCTTCAATTACGCGTTCTTCGTTTATTTTGGAAGGTAGAGGCAATTGAACTAAAATAGCGTTTACTAAAGGATTTTTATTGAGCATATCTATAACATATAGCAAATCTTTTTCATTTACCTCTTCTGGCATTCTGTGATTTATTGAATAAATGCCCACTTCTTCACACGCTTTTGTTTTCATATTTACATATACTTGGCTTGCTGGATTATTTCCAACCAATATGACAGCAAGTCCAGGTATAATACCTTTTGACTTTAATTCTTCTATCTGGTTTTTTGCTTGCGTTTTTATTTTGTTTGCAAGCGCTTTTCCGTCTAATACAATCATTATTAAACCCTTAAATTGCTTTTTCTATTTGAGTTATGAGTTTTCCATTTTTAAAAACACTGACATCGCCCGTTGATTCTGATACAACTATGCTCATGGCATTTGATACGCTGGTAATAGCAGCTGCTGCCATGTGTCTTGAACCCAATCCTTTGGGCAAGTCTGTAGTATCAGCAGATGCTGCTATGTGTACGCCTGCTGATTCCAATGTGCCATCTCCGCTAATTAAAAAAGCTCCATCTAATACACTGTATTCTTTTATTGTATCGTCTAAATTGGCTTGCATAATATTTCTTTCTTTAGGATCGTAGCCTTTAAATGGGTTAAAAATCATCTGTTTTATGTATGGTTTTAAATTTTCAATATCGCCCAAAACAAACAAAGCCCCTACAGATTTTCCTTCTCTTCCTTGATTGGCAAGCTCTAAGGCTATGCGTAGTATTTTTTCAAATACCTCTGGTCTTATGCTTTCACCAAAATCTATGTTTTCTCTAAAAAGCAGCAATTCTTTTTCTTTTTCAATTTCCAAATAAATCATGCTATCTATATTATTTATGCCCGTTAATGCAATCAAACGTGAATTTTTGGAAAGAAGATTGACTGCAAGAGCCATCACGATTGCTACTTTTAGTTTGTTTGTTCTCGTAAAATTTATATTTGGTACGGTAATGTTGGGTATATTTTTCAAATTCTTAAGTTCTTCATTGTTTTCATCTTCAATTTCTGAGCGCTTAAAAACAATTATTTTTTTTATATCCTTTGTAAAGAATTCATCTATGCTAAATTTCTTTATATCGCTGTAGTACACAAGTAAATTGATATCTCTGTCTGATTCTATTATGTTTAGTGCGCTATTTAGAATTTGTTCGCTTATCGTCATTGCCATCTTCCTTACTATGCTCCTCTTGTTTTAAATTTTGCTGGATTGAGCTTTTTGAAAAAGCAACATCTAATGTAAAATCCGGACAATACCTTGCTTCAATTATTTCTTTTTTTGCGCAAAACTCTCTCCAAGCACAAATAAGACAGCTTTTATTTTCCATTTTTATTACCTACAATAAGATTTTGCAAAGACATGAGCTTTGCAAAATCTACATATACATAAGGGCTTTATTAATAGCATCTAAATAGGCTTTTGCGCTTGCTTCTATAACATCTGTAGCAACGCCTCTACCCAGTATATTTTTATCAATATCGGCAAAGTACACTTTTACAGAAGCTTCACCCAAGGCTTCTCTGCTTTCTGTAATTGATTTGATTTCGTAAAATTTTAATTGACCTTTAACGGATGTTATTCTTTCAAGCGCTTTATACACTGCATCAACTGGTCCATCACCTAATGCAGCATCTTCAAAAATTTCACCATTTTTTGAAAGTTTTACGGTAGCAGTTGGCGTTATATTTGTGCCTGAGCTCACTTGCAAACTAACGATTTCATATACAGATGGACTAAATTTAATTTTTTCTTCAACAAGAGCGTGTAAGTCTTCATCGTAAACCTCTTTTTTCTTATCGGCGAGAACTTTAAATTTCTCGAATATATCTTCTATTTGTTCTTTTGTCAATTGATAGCCTAGTTCAATGAGTCTTTTTTCCAAACCGTGTTTGCCAGAATGTTTGCCAAGCACAAGCGAACTCGAGTCAATACCTACATCTTCTGGTTTCATTATTTCATATGTGCTTTTTTCCTTAATTACACCATCTTGATGTATGCCGGCTTCATGTGCAAAAGCGTTTTTGCCAACTATAGCTTTGTTGCGCTGTATATCAATACCTGTTAGTTTGCTTACAAGCCTGCTTGAGCGATAAATTTCTTTTGTATTGATGTTTGTTGAAACTTTGAATATGTCGTTTCTTACTTTAATTGCCATAACAATTTCTTCTAAAGATGCGTTGCCTGCGCGCTCACCAATACCATTTATGGTGCATTCTACTTGGTCAGCTCCAGCTAGTACAGCAGATAGTGAATTTGCTACTGCTAAACCTAAATCATTGTGACAATGCACAGATATTTGTGCTTTGTCTATATTTGGTACTTTGTTTTTTATATATTTTATAAGCTCTGCATACTCATATGGCGTTGTATAACCTACTGTATCTGGTAAATTAACAATACTTGCACCTGCATTTATAACACTTTCTACTACTTTGCACAAATAATCCCAATCTGAACGTGTGGCATCTTCTGCTGAAAATTCTACTTCTTCGCATCCATTTCTTGCATATTTTACAGCATCCACTGCTGCTTCAAGCACTGCATCATAGCTCATCTTGAGCTTTTTTTCTACATGTATTGGGCTTGTTGCAATAAAAGTATGAAGTCTTTTGTGCTGCGCTGGTTTAATAGCTTCAAGGCCTTTTTCAATGTCTGGTTTTACTGCTCGAGCAAGCGAAGCTATGGTAGAATTCTTCACTATTTTTGCTACAGTATTAATTGCTTCAAAATCTCCTGGACTAGCAGCTGCAAAACCAGCTTCTATTACATCAACACCTAATTTTTCAAGTTGTTTCGCTATTGCGATTTTTTCCTCAATATTTAAACTTGCACCTGGTGATTGCTCACCATCCCTTAATGTTGTGTCAAATATTTTTACTATCTTGGAGCTCATGGCTTACCCTCCTTTTTTGAAATAATTTTATCACTAGTTCTATTGGCCCTGATAATGCATATACTATGCCAATAAGCGGGACAAATATATATGGTTTGTAAATGATAAGTGAAATAACAAGTAAGATTAATGCAAAAACCCTTATAGAAATTTTGCCTTCTAATTTAAATTTTTTAAAACTTCGATATTTAATCGTGCTAACCATTAGAAAAGATATTATATATACACTAACAAGAAATACAATCTTATAATCTTTGTAATCAATATTAAAATGCAAAATAGAAAGTATAATACTTGCTATTATAATTGCACCACCTGGTATAGGCAAACCCACAAAATCAATTGTTTTTGTTGTAAGTACATTGAAGCGAGCAAGTCTAAGTGCACCTGTTAGCAAAAACAGCGATGCTGCAATAACACCTATGCGACCCATATCGCTTAAAGCAAATGTATACATTAAAAAAGCTGGTGCAACGCCAAAACTTACAAGGTCAGATAATGAGTCATACTCTACTCCAAATTTACTTTCGCAATGCGTTAGTCTTGCAATTTTGCCATCTAGGTTATCAAATAATACTGCTAGCACCAAAAGCCACGCAGCTGTTAAATAATCGGCTTGGTATGATTCTATTATACTATAAAAGCCAGACAACATATTGGCTGTTGTAAAAAGGTTTGGTAAAATATATAGAGCATTTTTTTGTTTCATAGATAACCTAGTAAATCGCCACCTTTTACTTTTTGATGTAAATGAATAGCTAAATTCAATTCTTTTTCGCAGTAAATATCTACCCTTGAACCAAAACGGATAAGACCTATAATGTCACCCGCTCCAAATTTATCACGTGGCTTTGTGTATGTTACAATTCTTCTTGCAATTATGCCAGCTATTTGCACAACAACAATCCTTTGCCCTAATTCATTTTCTAATAGCAATGCACATTGTTCATTTTCAAGAGAAGCTTTTGGTTTGTTTGCACTAATAAATAACCCTTTATTGTATATCTTATCAATGCAAACTCCACTAAATGGCGCAACATTTATGTGTACATTAAGCACAGACATGAAAATACTAATTTTATTGACCTCAGTTTTAAAGAAAAATCGCTCATATGATTTTGATATATCTACAATAGTGCCATCAGCAGGAGACAATACCATATTGTCTTCATATATAATTTGCCTTTTTGGGTTTCTAAAAAAATATGCACTAAATAAACTGGCGCCTGCTAGCGTAGTTTTAAGAAATTTTTTTTTGGTTAACAATGAAGCAAGTGCAAAAGAAGCTATAAATGGATAGCCTTCTTTTGCGATAGGGTCTTTTTTCGTTGTTTTCATATCTAATTCTTATCCCTATTAATCGATTTTTGCGCTGCAATCCAAGGCATCATTGATCTTAATTTTTTTCCTACAATTTCTATTTCATGATTTTCATCTTTTTTTAGGAGTGCATTGAATACTGGTCTGTTGCACTGATTTTCTAGTATCCATTCTTTTGCAAAACTACCATCTTGGATTTGTTTTAATATATTTTTCATTCTTTGTTTGGCATTTTCATCAACTACAATTGGTCCTCTTGTAACATCTCCATACTTTGCCGTATTTGATATTGAGTATCTCATATCGGAAATGCCACCTTCATACATCAAATCAACGATAAGTTTCATTTCGTGAAAAGTTTCAAAGTAAGCCATTTCTGGAGGGTACCCAGCTTCAGTCAATGTTTCAAAACCCGCTTTGACGAGCGCTGTCAATCCTCCGCAAAGAACTGCTTGTTCTCCAAAAAGATCAGTTTCTGTTTCATCTTTAAAGGTTGTTTGTATAACCCCAGCTCGTCCTCCGCCATTTGCGCAAGCGTAAGAAAGCGCCATTGCAAGCGTATTGCTAGAGTAATCTTGGTATGCAGAAATCAACATTGGCACACCCATACCCTTTTCATATTCTCTTCTAACTAAATGGCCTGGTCCTTTTGGCGCTATCATCATAACGTTTATGGTGTTTGGTGGAACTATTTGTCCATAATGTATATTAAATCCATGTGCAAATGCAAGGTAATTACCATCTTTTAAATATGGTTCTATCTCATTTTTGTATAACTGGCTTTGAGTTTCATCTGGTGTTAACACCATAATTACATCTGCCCACTCAACAGCACGTGCAACAGGCAATACCTTATGGCCGTTATTTACGGCTTTTTGCCAGCTTTTTGAACCTTCTTTTAGGCCAACAACCACATCGCAACCAGAATCTTTTAGGTTGTGAGAATGAGCATATCCTTGTGAACCATAACCTATAATAGCTACTTTTTTGGATTTTATTAAAGATAAATCCGCATCTTTGTCATAATAAATATTTAACATGTATACCTCCAAAAGAAATTATTGTTTTGATTCCCTTGCCATTGCAACTTTTCCGGTTCTTGCAAGCTCTTTTATACCTAGCGGTTCAAGTAAGTTGAGAATTGCATTGATTTTCTCAGAGCTGCCAGTTACTTCTATCGTATATGAATTTTGTGATACATCAACAATTTTTCCTCTAAAAATATCGACTATGCGCAAAATTTCGGCCCTAGTTGAAGAATCTGTATGCATTTTTATTAGAGCCATTTCTCTTTCTACATATGGTAACTCATTGTCGTATTCTATTACTTTTATTGTATCTATGAGCTTATTTAGCTGTTTTCCGATTTGTTCTAAAATATTGAAGTCACCTTCTGTAACAATTGTCATCCTTGAGAGATTGAGTTCGTTAATGGGAGCTACATTTAGGCTTTCTATATTGTAACCCCTTGCGCTAAATAGATTGGATATACGCGACAATACACCCGTTTCATTTTCTACTATAACTGAAAATATCCTTTTCATTTTTCCCCCTAAGTTAAAATCATATCACTAAGCGGAGCCCCACCTGGAACCATAGGATAAACGTTTTCTTCTCTTTCTATTTTTATATCAAGCAAATATGGACCTTTGTAGTTTATCATTTCAATTAGCGCTTGTTCAACATCTTTTTTATCTTCTACCCTCTTTGCTGCTATACCATAGCTTTCTGATAATTTTACAAAATCTGGCTGAACTTCAATGTTAGTATTGGCATATCGTCTACCATAAAACAACTGCTGCCACTGTCTTACCATGCCCAAGTAAGAATTGTTTAGAATAATAACTTTTGTTTGCAATTTGTATGTTGCAAGAACCGCCAGTTCCTGTTCATTCATTTGAAACGATCCATCGCCAGCTATAACAAAAACCTGCTTGTCTTGATTTGCAAAATTTGCACCGATTCCAGCTGGAAAACCAAAACCCATTGTGCCAAGACCGCCTGAGGTTAAAAACCTTCTTGGCTTGTTAAAATTACAAAATTGAGCTGCCCACATTTGGTGTTGGCCAACTTCTGTTGATATTATTGGGTCTGTGTCTTTTGTTAGCTTGTTTAACAATTGCAAAACATACTGAGGTTTAATAACTTTATCTGAATCGTCATATGACAAAGGGTGTTCACTATCCCATTTTTTTATCAAATCTAGCCATTTTTCTCTGTTTTGGTTAATTTCATTATTATCTTTAAGAACTGATAAAAGTTCTTTTAATACGAGTTTGGAGTCGCCAACAATTGGATAATCAACGCGTATATTTTTACTAATGCTTGTAGGGTCAATATCTATATGTATAATTTTAGCATTTGGTGCAAACTCAGATACTTTGCCAGTGATCCTATCATCAAATCTTGCACCTATAGAGATTAGCAAATCACAGTATTGTATAGCCATATTGGCTTTATAAGTGCCATGCATCCCAGCCATCCCAAGACTCAGTGAATGGTCTGTGGGAAACCCTCCAATACCCATAAGTGTTGTAAAAACCGGTATTTGAAGTTTTTCTGCAAGATCTAAAACTTCTTTGTGTGCATTTGAGGTTATTACGCCACCACCAATATATAAAAGTGGCCTTTCCGCTGATTCTATTACTTTAGTGACTTTTTTAATTTGTTTTGGGTTGCCGTGGTATGTTGGGTTATAGCTTCTTAAATGTATGGCATCTGGATACTCGAACTCACATGAGGCTGTTTGAACATCTTTTGGTATATCAACCAAGACTGGGCCAGGCCTACCTGTTTTTGCAATATAGAAAGCCTTTTTTATAGTATAAGCTAAATCTTTTACATCCTTTACTAAAAAATTATGTTTAGTACAAGATCTTGTTATACCGACGATATCAACTTCTTGAAAAGCGTCATTGCCAATCAAATGCGTTGGCACTTGTCCAGTAAAAACAACAAGAGGAATAGAATCCATGTAAGCTGTAGCAATACCAGTTACTGCATTTGTTGCGCCTGGCCCACTTGTAACTAAACTAACGCCAACTTTACCAGTGCTTCTTGCATAACCATCGGCCATGTGCACAGCGCCTTGTTCGTGCCTTGTTAGTATAAATTCTACGTCTTTTTGTTTGTAGATAGCATCGTGCAAATCAATAATCGCGCCACCTGGTATGCCAAATATATGTTTGACACCTTCTTTCTTGAGGCATTCTATGAAGATTTCTGCACCTTTTAACTTTTCACTCATATTTCCCCCTTGTATAAGTTAAACATTGATTATACAAAAAACTGCAAAAATTGCAAATAATTTGTACAACATAAATACGATTTATTAAAATATGATATTAAAAAATATTTTTTATACATTTGAAGTTTGATAAGACTTGACAAAAATTAAAATTAGAATATCTTTATTAGCAGGTTTAGGCGGTGAGTGCTAATGAAGACAGAGTTAGACGAAAGATACTTAACTGTGTTAAGGGTTGTAGTTGAAAATTTTATAACATATAAAGAGCCATTTGGTTCTAGAATTTTAATAAAAAGGTATAATTTGCCTTTTTCTGCTGCGACAATGAGAAACATAATGTCCGATTTAGAAGAAATGGGTTACCTTAAGCACTCTTATGTATCAAGCGGTAAAATACCAACCGAGCTTGGCTATAAAGTTTATGTTCAGTATTTATTGGAAAACAAAAAGAAGACAAATAATCTCAAACTAAAACAACTTTATAGTAATATTAACTTAAATACAATTGAAGATTTTGTGGCTGATATCTCTAATATTTTGTCCAATTCTTGCGGTTTGGTATCTATGGTTAGTGTGCCTAATATATTTAAACTCAAATTGAAAGATATGAATTTGATTAAAATTGATTCAAATAAATTATTGTGTGTTGTTATAGCTGAGCCGTCCGTTGTAGAAACGAAAATAATAGAAGTTGCAAAATATTATTCTCAAAGCGAGCTTAATGATATATCTCAATTTCTGCAAGAGAATTATAAAGGTTGGGAATTAGAAAAAATTCAAGAAGATTTAAAAAAATCTCTATCGCGCAGCAAGAATGAGTGTGATTTAATCTTTAGTAAGCTAAAGGAAAAAAGCAAGGATTTGTATTTTTCTGGAGTCCAAAATCTTATAAAAGAAAAAGAATTTTATGAAGATTATGAACAGTTAAATAAGATACTTGATATTATTGAAAAAAGAAAATATGTCTCAGAGATTGTCGATTTGATAATAAAAAACGATGAAAAGATACTCATTGGTAACGATATACCAAATGAAAAACTAAAAAAAATGAGCATTGTTGCCCAACCGTACTATTTAGGAGATGTTAAATTAGGATTCGTAGGTGTTTTTGGTCCTATGAATCTTGATTATGAAAATGTTATTTATACACTGGATTTTTTAAGTAAAAAAATAGAGAAATTACTTAAACAAGGGGGATAAAGAATGAATGAGAAAAACGATATAAATGAAGAAGTTATTGAAACCCAAGACAATAAGAACGTTGAAGATAATAAAAGTCAAAACACACAAACGGAGCAAGAAAATGAGATAAACGAAATAAAAGAACAATTAGAAAAACAAAAAGATGCATATTTAAGATTGCTAGCAGAGTTTGACAATTTTAGAAAACGTACAGAGAGAGAGAAATTTGAAATTGCTGATGTTATTAAAGGTTCAGTGATAAAGGATTTTTTGCCTATTCTAGATAGTCTTGAAAAAGCGTATTTAGTTTCTGCAGATAATGAGTCTATTAGTTCTGGCATAGAGCTAGTAGTAAAAACATTTAAACAACTTTTAGAAAAATATGAGATAAAAGAGATTGATACTGAGTGCGAATTTGATCCGAATGTTCACGAAGCCTTAATGACAGTAGATTCAGATACACCAAATAAAATTGTTCAAATATTTGAAAAAGGTTATACTTATAAAGATAAACTGCTTAGACCAGCAAAAGTTTCTGTTGGTAAATCAAATACAGATAATAGTGAGGAGGTTTAAATATGGGAAGAGTTTTAGGTATAGATCTTGGAACAACAAATTCTTGTATGGCCATTATAGAAGGCGGTAGGCCCAAAGTAATTCCAAACGCTGAGGGTACAAACACTACACCTAGCATTGTAGCATTCACGGATAAAGGGGAAATATTAGTTGGACAATCAGCAAAAAGGCAGGCTGTTACAAACCCCAAAAAAACAATTTTTTCTGCCAAAAGATTAATAGGCAGGAGATATAGTTCAAAACAAGCTCAAGAGGCAAAAACTAAGCTCCCATACGAAGTTGTAGAAGGTCCAAATGATGACTGCAGAATAAGAATAGACGGGAAAGACTATACACCACAGGAGATTTCAGCACAGGTATTAATGAAACTGAAAAGAGATGCAGAAAGTTACTTAGGAGAGAAAATTACAGAAGCAGTTATAACTGTACCAGCATATTTTGATGATTCGCAAAGAAAAGCAACCAAAGATGCAGGAACAATTGCGGGTTTAAATGTATTAAGGATAATTAATGAACCTACAGCATCGTCGCTTGCTTTTGGACTAGATACAGCAAAAGAGGGTAAAATTGCTGTTTATGATTTAGGTGGTGGCACATTTGATATTTCTATATTAGAAGTTGCCGATGGTGTTTTTGAGGTAAAATCTACTAATGGCGACACTTTCTTAGGTGGTGATGATTTTGATAGGGTATTGTTGGATTATTTAGCCGATGAATTTAAAAAAGAGCAGGGTGTTGATTTAAGAAATGATCCAATGGCTTTGCAGCGATTGAAAGAAGCTAGTGAAAAAGCAAAAATTGAACTTTCAAGCTCTCTTGAAACAGAAATTAACTTGCCATTTATTACAGCTGATGCCTCTGGTCCGAAGCACTTAGTAATAAAGATTACAAGGTCTAAATTCGAACAACTTGTAGATCCACTTATACAGCGAACGCTTGAGCCATGCAGGCTAGCTTTAAAAGATGCGAATTTAACTCAAAATGACATAGATTATGTGATACTTGTTGGAGGCATGACCAGAATGCCTAAAATCCAGCAAGTTGTAAAAGATTTTTTTGGCAAAGAGCCTAGAAAAGATGTAAATCCAGATGAAGCCGTAGCTATAGGTGCTGCTATACAAGGTGGAGTATTAAAAGGCGAAGTGAAAGATGTATTGCTTCTTGATGTAACACCACTTAGCCTTGGAATAGAAACCTTAGGTGGCGTAATGACGAAAATTATACCTAGAAACACAACCATTCCAACAAAAAAAAGTCAGGTGTTCACTACAGCAGAAGATAATCAGACGGCTGTTACCATTCATGTATTGCAAGGTGAGCGTGAAATGGCTGCAGAAAATAAAACACTTGGCAGATTTGAATTGATGGGCATACCTCCAGCACCCAGGGGAATACCACAGGTTGAGGTTACATTTGATATTGATGCAAATGGAATATTAAATGTTTCTGCTAAAGATAAAGCTACTGGCAAAGAACAAATGATTCGCATTACAGCTTCAAGTGGTTTGACACAAGAAGAGATTGAGAGAATGGTAAAAGAAGCTGAAATACATGCAGAAGAAGATAAAAGATACAAAGAGTTAATTGAGGTTAAAAATAAAGCAGATTCTATTGTATACTCAACGCAAAAAAGTTTAAATGATTTTGGAGATAAGATTTCAGAAAGCGAGAAAAAAGATATTCAAGAAGCAATTGATGCAACAAAGAAAGCAATGGAATCAGGCACGAAAGAAGAAATAGAAGCAAAGATGAATGATTTGATAAATAAAGCTCATAAATTAGCAGAGGAAGCTTATAAACAAGCTTCAAAAGACGAAGGTCCAACAAATTCAAGTGGTTCAAAACAAGAAGAAGATGTGGTAGAAGCAGAAGTGGAAAAGGAAGATAATAATAAGTAAGTCAAAAGCAACGCTGAAGCAAAGGTAAAAAAGTCTTTGCCTTTGCTTCAATTTTTTTATTTTTTTAAGGAGAATAACGAAAAGATGGCGAAAGATTATTATGCCATATTGGGTGTAGATAGAAACGCAAGCGTAGAAGAGATTAAGAAGGTATATAGACAATTAGCACTTAAATACCATCCAGATAAAAATCCAGGCGATAAAGCCTGTGAAGAAAAATTTAAAGAAATCACAGAAGCTTATGCTATACTATCAGATGAAACCAAACGTGCAAGATATGACCAATTTGGTTATGTAAATGAAAATGACTTTGATTTTAATCCATCTAGTTTTGATGATATTTTTGCTTATGTCAATGATATATTTGGTGATATTTTCGGTAATTTTGGCTCGAGAAGTTCTAGGTATCACACTCAAAAAAGGAAAGGTGAAAATATACAGTATCAAATGACAATTTCTTTCAAAGAAGCTATATTTGGTGCCTCAAAAGAAATAGAAATAAGTTACCAAAAGCTTTGTGATGAATGTCATGGTTTAGGTGCAAAGCAAGAGGACCTAGAGACTTGTAGTTATTGTAAAGGCAGAGGTCAAATAGAATATGGTAGTTTTTTTATATCAATGCGACAAACATGTCCAAAATGTGGTGGTAGCGGAAAAATAATTAAGAAAAAGTGCCCTAAATGCAATGGCAGAGGTTTTATAATTGAAAAAGAAAGATTATCTATTAAAATCCCAAGAGGCGTGGATAATGGTTATGCTATAAGAATTTCTGGTAAAGGCCATGAAAGCGTTGATAGGATACGTGGCGATTTAATAGTATATTTCAATGTTTTAGCAGATGAAGTATTCAAAAGAGAAGGACTAAATATCTACCTTGATTTAAATATTTCAATTCCTCAAGCAGTTTTAGGCGATACGGTAGAAGTAGATACTATTTGGGGAAAAAGAAAAATCACAATTGAGCCTGGCACTCAAAGTGGTACTCAAATTTTGCTAAGAGGCGAAGGCGTTGAAATTGAGGGTGCAAAAGGTAGCCAGATTATTAATATAAACATTGAAATACCAAAAAAGTTGACTCAAAAGCAAAAACAACTTATGGAAGAATTTGCAACAGAAATGAACCAATCATTACACCCAAATCAAGACAAGAATATTTTTAAGCGCTTTTTTAGCCAGTAAACATTTTTAAAAACCTGTAGTTAATTGATAGTTTGGATAAATTATATTTTAGAATTATTATATTGAGTAAAAAGTTTAAAATATTGGCTAGTAAAATCGCAAACCATATGCCATCTAATTTCATCCAGATCGAAAGAAAATAAGCACTTGGCAATTGAAATAAAAAAAGGCTGAAAAAATTCATTATGCTTGGCAAAAAAGTATTCCCACAAGCCATAGTGATGCGATTTGCAATTGAGCCCATAGCAAAAAATGGATAGCTTAAAGCGTAATATAAAAAAGCATCTTTGGCTATCTCAAAGCATTTAGGCTGATGAGTAAAGACATGTATTATATTCCCAGATAACAAAAATAACAAAATATCTAAAATGCCTATAAATGCTGTGCCAAATAACAGAGATTTTTCAACACCTTCTTTAACAAATGACCAGTTTTTAGATCCAATGTTTTGTCCAACTATCACAGCCGCAGCATTTGATATACCAAAAATCATAAATAATAGAATTTGATAAATACGAGTTACAATGCTGTAGCTTGATATTGCTATTTGTGAATGCATGGCTATAATTTTTATGATTAGCAACATGCTTAAGATTCTTACTATTAGATGAAAAGAAGCAAATATGCTTTTACTTAAAAGTTGTTGGATTAATTTTATGTTTATATTGAACGTGAATGTAAGTTTTGTTTTTGACATAACATAAATCTGTAATATTAAACCGATAAACATTGAACATATAGTAGCCAAAGCGGCACCTTTTACACCCATTTTTAAAACAAATATGAACAGTGGATCAAGCGCTATATTTATAATTGTAGCTATAAACATTATAGTTAATGTTTTATTGGCAAGAGACATATTTTTAAGTGTAGAGCTATTCAAGCCAAATATAAATGATATGGGTAATCCTAAAATTGAAACACTCAAAAACTCTTTGGCATATATTAGCGTAGAATCCTCTAAACCAAGAAGCTTTAAAATAGTATCCAAAAATGGGTATAATCCCATTGACAATATTGAAAATACTATCATTACAATTAAAGCATTTGAATATATAATGCTTGCTTTTGAAAATTGTTTTGCGCCAAAGCTTTGTGTAAAAAAAATTGACGAAGCAATAGCAATACCAATTGTAAAGGCAGATATTAGCATCAACAGTATGCTTGACGAAACTAAAGCGCCGATTGCACTGTAGCTAATTTTTGAGACAAAAAAAGTATCCACAAGGTTGAATACAGTTTGTAAATTGCTTTCTATTATCATTGGTATAGAAAGCCCAATAAGGCTTTTAATCACTGGATCTTTTGTTGGATCAATATTAGCCAATTTAGTTTATGTAATACTTTAGTAATGCGGCCCTTTTTTTGGCATTATCAATTTTTGTTTCTATATTATTTTTTATCCACGATCCGTCCAACCATTCTATAGGGTTCACATAATAGCCATCAATTAGCATACCAAAATGTAAATGGTCTCCAACTGCAAGTCCAGTAGTGTCCGTATGGGCAATCATTTGGCCCTTTTGAACAAATTCGCCTTTTTTGACCAAAAAATCTTGTAAATGACCATAAAGGCTGAATATTCCAAGTCCGTGGTCTATTAAAATACAATTGCCATAAACTCCAATGGGACCTGTAAAGACCACTATACCAGAATTTGCTGCTGGTACTTTTGCATGCTTTATGCTTGCAAAATCAACGCCCATATGGTATTCATTCGTCAAAGGTTTATTATCGTAGTAAAATGTCCTATAATCGCCAAAATACGCCATAACAGCAGATGCGGGCAGTTGTAAAAAAGCTCCTTTAAATAGTATTTTATCTGTATGTATAGAATTTGCAATATTTGCAATTTGTTCGTTGTTTTCTTTTTCAACTTTGTTTATAACTAAATCAAATGCTTGAGCTGGATTTTGTGGACTAAAGTTAATATGCGCTTGCTTTAGTATTGAGTAAACTTTAGTTTCAATGAAATGTGTATCTACTGTCACATCTGTTTTTTTATTTTTAAATGATTCATAGTACACAGGCACATGTACAAAAATTTCGTTTCCTGCATTGTTTTGCGCTACAATTGACGTATCCCAATTTTTTTGCTCGCAGAAGGGGTATGTAAAAAAAGCTATGTATGTATTTGGATGGTTTATTAAGCTATCAGCCTTAAAAGCTCGAAATTTAGCGAATTTTCCATTTGCGTATTTTACCTGTAAGTAAACTTTTTTGAGGCCAATTTTATCATTTGCGTAGAATAGCACTACACTAGAGCCACCTTCTAAAATATTAGCAAAATTGTTTAATAGCACAACTTTGGGGTAGTGGTTGTAAATAGTAACTTCTTTTACAATTTTCTTTTTGAAACCACGAGAAAAATTGTTATGCGAGTAATCAGAAACTTCTATGATAAATTTTGCACTTGCCTCTGGTAGTCTTTGATTGAGTTTAAATTTTAGTGGAAATTCGTATGTATTTTTATTTTCGAAAATCTTGTCGTATAGAGAAATTTTTGTATTCATTACGTATGCATAAATATTAATTTCTTTGAGGGGGTATTTTGCATCTTTAATGTATATATCTAAGCTTTTATTGGAACTTAAGTAAATATTGGGATAAATAACATTGATTTGTATAGGATTTTTTACAAAAAATGGTGTATAATGATAGATAAAGTACGCGCACACCAAAATTATAATAATAAATAAAAACTTTGAGCCAAAGTTTCTTTTCTTTTTCTTTTTTAAATAAAAAGTGTCTTTCATTTTATACTCCTTATTATATCTTTTTGAAGTTTAAGATTTTGGGTTAATACGCAAATTGTTTTGTATATAGTGGAATTGCGCATAAGTTTATTTGAAGCGTAACTTAATAAAGGTAGACTTCTAAGCACAATTGACAATACAGCAATTAAAAATACAGCTTTTGAAAAACCAAATAGAACGCCAAGTATTCTATCTATATTTGAGAGTTTCATTTTTTTTGATGCACTTTGACTCAAAAAACTTATTAAGCTAACCAGTGTGTATATAATAACAAACATTAAAATAAAACTTATTACATTTGCAAGGATATACGATACACCGAAAGCTTTTTGAACTGGCACTGTTAAATAAGTGTGATATATTACAGATAAATACAAACCCAAAATAACGGCAACAAGTTTAAAAAATTCTTTTATAAATCCAT
Source organism: Desulfurella sp. (assembly GCA_031960885.1). Taxonomy (GTDB): domain Bacteria; phylum Campylobacterota_A; class Desulfurellia; order Desulfurellales; family Desulfurellaceae; genus Desulfurella. The sequence continues at coordinate 19,220 of JAVRLY010000016.1, forward strand.
GTATATAGCCTAATATTGATAGACCAATAATAAATGCACCAAAAACTATATCTGTCATTAATTTGCCACCACTGTTTTAAAATTAGAGTAAGTAACACGCCCTTTTTTAAAACCTTTTGGTTTTTTAACAAATTTTACAAACGTGTAATCAACCTCAATTTTATTATAAGTGTGCATTTTTTCTTTTATTTTTTGAGCACACTGTTCTAACAAGGCTTTATTGATTTCTTGCAAGCGCTGTGGGTTTTTAATAATTAAATGTGGACCTGGAATATTTTTTGGGTGCATCCATACATCTTCTTTAGATGCATTTTTTAAAATTATTTCATTGCTTTTTGCGTTATTGCCTATATATATGTCAAAACCAAGAATATTAAAATGTTCATAGCTAGAAACCTCAATATGTTTAACTGTATGGTTTGTTTTTTTTGACAAGAAGTTAATGTCTTTAATATCAATACTATCATTTAATAATTGTTCTTTCAATTTTGTAACATTTATGTATTCTTGTTTTGATTGATCAAGCAAAGATTCTAATATATTTTTTGCGTTTTTGTATTTTTTGTAAAGCTTATAGTATAAACTGATATTATACTGTATTGTTTTTTCTGGGTTAACAGGAATAGCAACATCTTTTGTAAATCCATGTGGTTTTAAGTAAATTACATCGTTGTTTAATTTATTTAATTTAACAGTAGAAATGTTTTCTAAAAGCGTATCAGCATAGAGTTTCATTTTGTCAGCATCTTGGGCTTTTTGTATATCATTTTGTATTTTTTCTATTTTTTCATTTATTTTTTTTAGTTTTTTGTCAATAAAGTTAATAGTTTTAGTTTTGTTTGAACTTTTTTGTGTATTGGTTATGAAGATTTGATTAAATAGTGTTTTTTCATCGATAGTGCTGATATTTTCTACAAATTCAAAATAAAATGGATAGATAAAGTTCCTTGTTTTAAAAGTGTACTGAAATAACGTTTCGTAAGGTTTTCTTGAAATTTCAATAAAATCATCTATATTTTTTTCTGTTATAAATTTTTTTACAAAACTATCAATACCTAAAATATTTTCTCTATGGAATGCTCTTTTTATCACATCTATATTATCCGTTGTAATATCAAGCATTTTGCTAGGTTTATTGTAAGTTCTGTTTGGCAAAATTTGTCTACTTTGTACATATCTTAGGCTTTCAATTATCTTCCAATTGTTATCACATAGTATGAGGTTGCCGTTTCTGCCTGTTATTTCAAACACCAAATAATAATAGTGTTCAATATCTAATCTTTTGTCTAACAAATGCAAAACCAAGACACGCTCAAGACCTGTGTAGCTTACATCGATAACTTTGAGTTTATTTATCTTTTTGTGCAAGCTAATTGCAAAATTACTTTGAGTTTTTGGAAGTTGATAATTACCAAAAAACAAAGCACTCGGCGAATCTAATTTAAAAAATATAGACGAACCGTTCTCTAAATTTAAAACAATACTACCAAGACTTCCATATATGTGCGTAACTTTTTGACCTACGATATCTTTTTTTGCTTTTGTCGCAAAATAATTAAATAAAAAATTATTCATACGCCAAATAAACCTCTCAAGATGAGAGGTTTATTTTTTCTTCTCGCTCAGTCTTTTTTTCTTGAGAGCCTTTTTGCGAGCTGCCAGCGCTTTTTTCTTTTTCTTTTCACTAGGCTTTTCATAGTGTTCTCTTTTTTTTATCTCAGAGAGAATACCAGCGCGCTCGCATTGTTTCTTGAATCGCTTAAAAGCTTCTTCAAAAGATTCATTGTCCCTTACATAGACACCCGGCAAACAAATCACCCCTTTTCTTTTTAGTTAGCACTATTATATTAGAAAAAAGAGATTGGGTCAATATCAAAGTGTAGATTAATCTCACATAAGTTATTTGTTATGATTTGAAGCGTTTTGAATATATCTAAAGATTTAATAATTATATGGTATCTATACCTATTTTTTATTTTATCAATGGGACATTTTGTTGGACCAAGAAAGCTGACAGTATTGCTTTGTAAAATGCTAGCACATTTTTCAATTTGTTCTTTTGCCGTTTTTTCTTTTGTGTGTGATGAAATAATTCTTATCAAATGGGAAAAAGGGGGATAGACTAAGGATTTCCTAATTTTTATTTCTTCATTTAGAAAGCCCTCGTAATCGTTGTTTTTAATAAATTGTTCAAGCCTTGATGGAATTTTTGATTCAATAATAACATTGCCTTGTTGTTTGCGTCCGCTTCTGCCCGCTGTTTGCATAATCAAAGACAATGCCTTTTCATCTACCCTAAAATCAGGCATAGCAAAAATAGATTCAATGTTTGATATAATAACTAAGTTTATTTTCTCTATATCGTAACCTTTTGATATCAAACTTGTCCCAATTATAATGTCTATTTTCCCATCAAGCAGATTAGAAAATACCTCTTGCGAGTATCTTTTTGATGAGGCTGTATCTCTATCTAAGCGTTTAATATTTAAGTGTGGAAACTTTTTGAGTAAAAATTCTTCCATTTTTTGTGTTCCTACACCAATGTCCTTTATGTTGTAACTTAAGCAACTTGGACATTGCTTTGGTATAGAAAAACTTGATTCGCAAAAATGGCATTTTAAATCTTGCGTTTTTTTATGATACACAAGCGAAACATTGCAATTTGGACATCTAAAGATATGACCGCAGTCTTTGCAAATTAAATAATGTGCAAAACCGCGCCTATTAACTAGTATTGCACACGTTTGATTATTGGATAGAGCTTGCTCTATGCTTTTTATTGATTTATCGCTCAACATTTCTTTATCGGATGTGGCAAATTCAATTGTAGGCAGCGGACAATTATTGACGCGCTTTGTCAGTTTGAATAAGTTGAATTTTCTTGTGATAGCAGCTTTATAGTATGTTTCAACAGTTGGCGTTGCACTTGATAAGATTACGGGTATGTTTAATTGCTTTGCCCTGTATATTAACAAGTCTTTAGCATTGTAGCAAGGCGTATTTTCCTGTTTGTATGAGTCATCGTTTTCTTCGTCTACAACAATTAAACCAGTGTTTGACAAATCTACAAAAGCAGCAGAACGAGTGCCTAAAAGCACCCTCTTTTGTTGTATTCTAAATAAGTTCCACTCTAGAAATTTTTGTTTTGGCGTCAATTTTGAGTGATAAACTGCAACCGTATCAAAAAAACGCTCTTCAAATACCATCTTATACTGATTGGTTAGCGCAATTTCTGGCACAAGCACAATGGCGTTTTTGCCTTTTTCTATAACATCTAATATTTTATGTAAAAAAACTTCTGTTTTACCAGAACCAGTTACGCCAAATATGAGATTTACGCTAAATTTATCCAGTTCTATGGATTTATAGATTTCATTTTGCTCTTCGTTTAATTTTAAAAATTTGTCATAATTTATGTGCGTTTTGATATTGTTTTCAAAATCTATTGGTGTTTGAGAAAAAGCGAGCGAAGGTAAAGAATTCTTTAAAATCAAGCCCTTTGGACTTAAATAGTAGTAGCTTGCAAAATTTATAGTGTTTATAAGCTCTTTGCTAAGAATTGGTTTAGTATCCACAACAGAAATAATTTCTTTAATATCAGATATATTTGGTTCTGATAATTGTTCAAATACTACACCAATTTTTTTTCTATTTTTAAAATCCACTAAAACCCTTGTGCCTATTGGGATTTGCAGTGTGCTTTTGTAAATGAAACCTTTATTTAAAGCAATATTAAATAGGACACTGTAGTAATTCATGTTAAACATTTTTCATAAGTGCTAATTTCTCTTTTTCGGATTTACTTGTTCTATTTGTACTCCCATAAAAACTTTTTTATAGGTTGCCTTAAAGTAATTTGACAAATCTTTA
>JAVRLY010000017.1:0-22912 GCA_031960885.1 Desulfurella sp.
AAGCAGGCAATTTGCTAATATCTGTGCCTTTAAATATTACAGAACCGCTTTTTATAGGTATAATACCAGTAATTGCTCTAAGCAATGTAGTTTTGCCAGCGCCATTTGCGCCAATAATTGTAGTAAGGCCACTGCACGTATTTAAACTTACATCCCACAAGATTTGAATTTCTCCATAGCCGGCATTTAAGTTTTTAACTTCTAATACGCAACTCATCTTTGCCCCACTAATTGTAATGCTAATGATGGATCGCCCAAATATGCTTCAATGACTTTGGGATTATTAGAAATTTCTACAGGCGAGCCTTGAGCAATTTTTTCTCCGGAATCTAAAACCATTATATTATCGCTTACTTTCATTATAGCATGCATAAGATGCTCTATCATAATTATGGTAACACCATTTTCTTTTATTTTTAAAATAACTTCTAGCATGCTATCTACTTCTTTGGGGTTTAGGCCAGCTAATACCTCATCTAGCAAAAGAACCTCTGGTTCGTTTGCTAAGGCCCTTGCAAGCTCTAATCTTTTTTTGAACGCTACATTTAATTGGTTTGCGAGATTAAATACTTTTGTGGATAAACCTACAAAGTGTATCACATCCAATGCAACATTTTGTGCTTGCTTTAAATTATAGTTTTTTTTGCCAAAACATGCGCCTACCATTACATTTTCAAGAACTGTTAGCTCTCCTAAGGGCTTTACTATTTGATGTGTGCGAGCAATGCCCAAGCGTGCGCGCTTATGTGGCGCAAGTTTTGTAATGTCTTTGCCTTTAAAGTATAAAGAGCCAGTTTGAGGTTTATATACACCACTTATAATATTAAACAATGTGGTTTTGCCAGCGCCGTTTGGTCCAATGACGCCAAAAATGGTTTTTTCTTGTACCTCAAAAGAAACATTGTTTACAGCAATAAGTCCGCCAAATGACAATTTTAAGTCAACGCCTTTTAAAATCATTCCAATACCTTCCGCAAAGATTTAAAGTACTTTACAAAAAATCCTACAATGCCACTTGGTGCAAATAAGACGATAATGAGCAATAAAACCCCAGTAATTGCCAAATGCAAATCTTTAACATACGGCAATACAAGCAACATACCTTTAACCTTTTCATATATTAGCGCTCCAATTGTAGCACCAGCTATACTGCCATAACCTCCAAGCATCACCATTACAATCATCTCAATAGATTTTATTAAATTAAATGCACCCGATGGCTCAATATTTCCTGCTTTAAAAGCAAAAATACCGCCAGCGATGGCTGGAAAAAATGCCGATATTGTATATGCAAGTGATTTGTATATTTTTGTTTTTATTCCAAGCACGATGCTTGCATCTTCATCTTCCCTAATAGAAAAAAGACCCAGTCCAAATTTGGATTTTTTTATAAAATACGCACTTACAATGCTAATTATTGCCAAAAAGCCCATTAAATAGTATGAGAGCCAAATGGCTTTCATAGCTCCACCGTATTTATCATATACGCTAAAGTCAAAGTATAATCCCATTGCGCCACCAAGAAACGAGATGTTGTTTATTAAGCTTTTTAAAGCTTCATTTACGCCAATTGTGGCTATTGCAAAAATTGCTCCCCTTAGGCTCAAAACTGCTTGCCCCAGCACAAAAGCAAGCGTTGAAGCTAACAACCCACTTACAATGAGCGATAAAAACAAATTAACTTTAAAAGCATACATTAAATAAAAAGATGTATAAGCTCCAATTCCATAATACACAATATGGCCAAAGCTCACATATCCCGTAAAGCCCATTATAATATTTAAGCTAACAGACAATGTAATACTAAGTAGTATTAAAAAAATTGTTTCTCTAAGCATTACATTATCAGTAACTATTGGGTATAAAACCAAAACAATTAAGGCAGGCAACAACACATATAGCGTGTATCCTTTTTCCATATTAGCGTCTCCCCATTAAACCGGTTGGTTTAACCAGTAAGATTATGACAAGTATTGTAAATTCAATAAATGGCATGTAATCAACTGGAATTTTGAGTGTGAGTATATTTTCAAGCAGACCTAAAATTAATCCGCCCACTATTGAGCCAGCTGGGTTTCCTAAACCGCCAAGCACACAAATGACAAAGCTTTTGAGTTCATATACACTGCCAGATAAGACTGTAAATGGAAATAGCGTTGCAATTAATGCACCCGATACACTTGCAAAAGCTACACCCAATCCAAATGCAATAGCTAAAACAAGAGTGGTATTAATACCATAGAGTTTTGCTGCGGTTTGGTTTTGCGATACTGCTCGTATGGCTTTGCCTAGCGATGTTTTAAATAAAAATAAGTAAAGTATCGCTGTAAGCAAAAGCGATAGTGTGCCAACAAGTACCTTAGCATACGATATACTTGAGTAACCAATTTGTATTGAGCCAAGATTTATATCTATAGCTCTTGGGTTGGTTGTGAAAAAAAATGTACCTAAACCAATTAGTATCAGACTCAAAGCGTAAGTGGAAAGAAGCGTCGTTAGTTCTGCTTGGTTTAAAACTCTATATAAACTAACAAAAAAAGCAATAATACCTACAACTAAACCTACTACAAAAATGGGTGCAATCGCAGCATAAACGCTTAGTCCAAGCAATTTAACACTTAAATACGCTGCAAACATTCCCAAAGCTATAAAAGCTCCATGAGATAGGTTTATGACTTTCATTACGCCCCATATAAGGTTTAGGCCTAAGGCAGCTACGCCGTAGGCCAAACCTATCAAGATACCGTTAATAATTGCACTTAACCACACCATTTTTAATTTTTCCGCTATTTCTTAAATTTTATACTGTATGGAAACGCTAATTTAGCATTTGCTGCTGAAAGCGGCCATACTATTTCTTTTGCTAGTTTGTCATTTGATTTTAGCCATTGTAAGTAAACCATCTCGTGTCCAATTTGCAAGCCATGATATTTGCCTTGTGCAAATTTAATCTGACCATAAAATGTCATTATATTCATCTTATCCAAATCTTGCTTTACTTTTTTTGAATCTAAACTACCGGTTTCTTCAATAGCTTTTTGTATAACTAAGGCTGATGCAAAGCCGCCTGCTGCGTGATAGCCGGGTTCTTGTTTGTATGCACTTCTATAATTGTTTGCAAACCACTCTACAGTTGGTCCATAGTATGGTAGTCTTAGTTTTTTAGCATTTTGTGGGCTGTAGCTTACCTCAGGCTCCCACTGAGAAGGACCCGTTACATAAAGTGCAGCTTCTCCAATTTCAGTAAATTTTGGTACAGCTGGTGCCACTATCAAAGATATCAATTTTAAAGGTATCTTTTGTTCATAAACCTGTTTTGCAAGTGTTTCGCCATCAGCAAAATGACCACCGCCAATTAAAGCATCGGGCTTTAGTGATGACATTTTGTTTAAAAATGCGCTAAAATCTGTGGTATTTGGTGTATAGGCTTCAAACATTACAACATTAAAGCCATTTTTTTGCGCATATACTTTGGCTGCATCGCATACCGCTTTGGCAAACTCGCTTTGTTCATAGATAATTGCAACTTTTTTAGCCTTTGGGTCATGTTTTTTTAACATATCCAAAGAACCCGTTAAATACCTCGATGCGGGTGTATACATTTGATATACCATAGAAAAGCCTTTTGCAAAAATATCGTCAGCTGCAGCGCCAGTGCTAATCATGATTTTACCATATTGCTCAGCTATAATAGCTGCTGTTGCGGTTAAATCAGAGCTGTATGGGCTTATTAGGAAGTCCACATGGTCATTGTTTATGAGCCTTACATACAGTTGTTGAACGCGCTCTTTGTTGCTTTCATCATCGTAGTATTTAAGCACAACAGGAAGCTTTTTGCCCATCGATTTTACATAGATGCCGCCATTTTTGTTTACGAAATTAGCCCACAATTGCAACCCTTGCAATTGCGCTTTGGATTCAGCGTTTAATTTACCAGTTAGAGAGGTAGTAAAACCAATAATTATGCTGTCTTTAGCATAAGCTTGAACAGCAAACAAGCTAAAGATAAAAACCGCTAGCCATGTCAAAAATTTTCTCATGCAACACCTCCTTTAAATTTCTTACATAATTGTAACTAATTATTTAATATTTGTCAATTTAAATTCAATCATTAGTTAATACTTTTACGAATTGCTCAAGGTGAATTATAAGTTATTAATACCCAGTTTAAACGCAAATCGTTCTTGTTGCACTAACAATAAACTTGATTTTTTTATCTAATCGTTTATACTCACAAAGGGAGATATAGAAAATATGATTGGAAATTTACTAAAAAAAGTTTTTGGCACACAAAACGAAAGGGTATTAAAAAGTATAGAGCCTATAGTTGCAAAAATTAATGAAAAAGAATCTACGTATAAAAATATGAGCAACAATCAGCTTAAAGAAGCATACCAAAAGCTTAAAATTGAACACGAAAACGGCAAATCACTAGATGATTTGCTAGTAGATTCGTTTGCTATAACAAGAGAGGTAGCTAGTAGAACATTATCGATGCGTCATTTTAATGTTCAACTAATTGGCGGTTTTGTATTGCATCAAGGGAAAATTGCTGAGATGAAAACAGGCGAAGGTAAAACGCTTGTTTCAACGTTGCCTATAGTATTAAATGCACTTACAAAAAAAAATATACATCTTATTACAGTAAATGATTATTTGGCCAAAAGAGATGCTTTATGGATGGGCCCTATATATAAGTTTTTGGGTTTAAATGTGGGTGTCATCCAACAAGAAAATAAATCTTATTTAGTTGAATTCGACAATGCTGAAACATTTAGCACTAAGCTTGTGGCTTGTGAACGCAAAGATGCATATTTGGCGGATGTTACATACGGCGTAAATAGCGAGTTTGGTTTTGACTATTTGAGAGACAATATGGCTTACTCCAAAGATGAGTGGGTTCAAAGGGGTTTTTATTACGCTATAATCGACGAAGTAGACTCAATTTTGATTGATGAGGCTAGAACGCCTCTTATTATATCAGGTCCAAGCGGCACGCCAACGAAAGTTTATTATGCAGTTGATAAAGCTATAAGTCAGTTGACAAAGGACGACTACGAGGTTGATGAGAAACTAAAAACGGCTGTTTTGACGGATAAAGGTGTTGAAAAAATTCAAAAACTATTGCATATTGATAATCTTTACGATAGTAAAAATATAGAAATTATACACATAGTAAATCAATCCTTAAAAGCTCATACATTATTTTTAAAAGACAGAGACTACATTGTAAAAGATGCAAAAGTTATCATTATAGACGAATTTACTGGCAGGATGATGCCAGATAGGCGCTACTCAGATGGATTGCACCAGTCTATTGAAGCAAAAGAAAAAGTTAAGATTCAAGAAGAATCACAAACACTTGCAACCATAACTTTTCAAAACTATTACAGAATGTATGAAAAATTGTGTGGTATGACGGGTACAGCCGATACAGAAAGCAGAGAGTTTAAAGAGATATACAATTTAGATGTCGTTGTCATACCGACAAATCAGCCTATGGTAAGGTTGGATAGACAGGATTTGATCTTCAAAACACATAAGGAAAAGGTTAACGCCATAATAAATGAAATTAAAGCGAGATACGAAAAAGGCCAACCTGTGCTGATTGGTACAACGAGCGTTGAAAAATCTGAAGAATTGCATAAAGTGCTTACAAAGATGCGCATACCACATATGGTATTAAATGCTAAACATCATGAAAAAGAAGCAGAAATTATTGCACAAGCTGGTAAAAAAAAGGCAGTCACAATTGCTACAAATATGGCTGGCCGCGGCGTTGATATTAAAATAGATGAAGAAGTGGCAAAACTGGGCGGCTTATTTATACTTGGCACAGAACGTCACGAATCAAGAAGGGTAGACAACCAACTAAGGGGTAGATCAGGTAGGCAAGGCGATCCTGGAGAATCCAGATTTTTCTTGTCCTTAGAGGATGATTTACTTAGAATATTTGGATCTGAGCGTATTCAAGTTATAATGGATAAACTTGGTTTACAAGAAGGCGAAGCTATAGAAAATAAATTTGTTACAAGGGCCGTTGAAAACGCGCAAAAGAAAGTTGAAGAATATAACTTTGACATTAGAAAGCATTTGCTCGATTACGATAATGTAGCAAATACTCAAAGAAGCGTAATTTATAAGCAAAGAAAGGAAATTTTAGAAAAAGACAGTATAAAGGATACAATTCTAGATTTTATAGATGATGTTACTGAGTCAATGGTAGATAGTTACTTAGAAAATTTAATTGACCTAAAGGCTTTGAGAATAAAATTTAAACAGATATTTAATTTAGAAATTGAACTTGATGAAAAAGAAAATGATAGAGAAAAAATTATTGAACAACTTCGCAATTTAGTCCTTAATGCTTATAAAGAAAAGGAAGATATATTGCAAGACCAGATGAGGGAACTTGAAAAAAATATATTGCTTCAAGTTTTGGATTCTGCATGGCGAGAGCACTTAAAAAATATGGATGCTTTAAGAGAATCTATTGGACTTAGAGGTTATGGGCAAAGGGATCCTTTGGTTGAATATAAGAAAGCCTCTTTTGAAATGTTTGAGGATATGATAAACAATCTCAAAGAAGATAGTTTATCAACCTTATTCCATTTAAAAATTGTTTTTGAGAATTGAAACACCTTTTTCAAAAGATTTAATGCTTATCATAAAAGAAAAATTAATAGATAGAATTGTTTTTGTTGACAAGAGCATGGACTATGAGCAGAGTTCTTTACAAAAGATGTTTTCTATGATATTTAGAAAAAAGGATATTTTGTTATTTGATTATGATTTGCTAAATTGGGGAATATTAAGTAGTGAACAAAAAATGGTGTATGATTCTTTAAGGCGCATAAGTGGTGTTATTACGTATAAAGTATTTGGTGAAATGTTTGGTTTTCATCAAAGAAAAATAGCTTATCTAATGAAGACTAACCCATTCGCGTATGTTATACCGTGTCATAGAGTTATTGGAACAAAATCTATCGGCGGATATCAATTTTCTGTTGAACTGAAAAAAGAATTACTGAACTTCGAAAAAAATATATAAGGAGTTTTGGGAATGGATTTATTTGATAAATGCAAAAATTTTGTAACTTACAAGGAAGTTAAAGATGCTGGTTTATATCCGTATTTTCAACCAATTTCAAGCGAACAAGGCACAGAAGTTATAATTAATGGTAAAAAAATTCTAATGCTTGGCTCTAACAGCTATTTGGGTCTTACTGTTCATCCAAAAGTAAAAGAAGCAGCAATTAATGCGATAAAAAAGTATGGCACAGGTTGTGCTGGGTCGCGTTTTTTAAATGGCACACTAGATATACATATAGAGCTTGAAGAAAAATTGGCGGCATTTACGAAAAAAGAAAAAGCTGTGCTTTTTTCAACTGGTTTTCAAGCAAATTTAGGTGCCATCGCTGGCCTTGTTGGCAAAGACGACTATGTGATTATTGATAAATCAGACCATGCGAGCATTGTTGACGGTACTAAATTGTCATTTGGCGAAGTAAAGCGTTTTTTACACAATGATATGCAATCTTTGGAAAAAACCCTCCAATCAATTGATATAAATGCTGGTAAATTCATAGTTGTTGATGGCGTATATAGCATGGATGGAGATATTGCCAATTTGCCAGAGATTATCAAATTAAAAAAACGTTACAATGCGCGTGTTATGGTAGATGATGCGCATGCTTTTGGTGTAATAGGCGAAAAAGGTTCAGGTACTGCAAGTTACTTTAATTTGACGGATGAAACTGATATTATAATGGGTACATTTAGTAAATCTTTTGCCTCGCTTGGTGGTTTTATTGCAGCAGATGCTTACGTGATAGATTATTTAAAGCATTTTGCAAGAAGCCTAATATTTTCTGCGAGCATTACGCCCGCTTCATGCGCAGCTGTGCTTGCAAGTCTTGAGATTATGCAGAAAGAACCCGAGCTAATTGAAAAGTTATGGGCAAATACAAATCGTCTAAGAGATGGTTTAAAAAATGCAGGTTTTGATACTTTTCAAAGTTGCACGCCAATCATACCTGTGCTTGTTGGTGACGATATGAAAGTGTTGCAGTATAGAAAAATGTTATTTGAAGAAGGTGTTTTTGTTAATCCAGTAATTTCTCCAGCTGTTCCAAAGAACAAAGCGCTTATTAGGTTAAGCTTAATGGCTACGCATACGTTTGAGCAAATTGATTTTGCTTTAGAAAAAATTATCAAAGTAGGCAAATACTTAGGTGTTGTATGATAATTGAAGCAAAAAACGATAGTTTAATAAAAGAATTTATAGATTTTCCATTTTCATTTTATAAAAAAGATAAATTTTGGGTTCCACCGCTACGCTTTGAGGAGAAAAAATTATTCGACACCAAAAATCCATTTTATAAAAACGCACAAATCAAATTGTTTCTTTATAAAAAAGATGGCCAAATACAGGGCAGAATTGCTGCGATTATTAACAGATGGCATAACGATTACCACAAAGATAAAGTTGGTTTTTTTGGTTTTTTTGAATGCATCAATGATTATGATGTAGCAAACAAACTGTTTGATAGTGCAAGTGAATTTTTGAAAGAAAATGGTTTAAAATCCATAAGGGGTCCAGCAAATCCATCTTTCAATCATACATGCGGTTTGTTATATAGAGGGTTTTTCCAAGAGCCAGTTTATATGATGCCATATAACCCAAAATACTATGTGGATTTAGTAGAACATTATGGCTTTAAAAAAGCAAAAGATTTATTTGCATTTTACTTATCTGTTGCAAACAAACCACAGCATAAATACATAGAATTATCTGAAAAAATAGCAAAAAAATATAATGTAGTATTAAGAAGCCTATCAAAAAAGTATTTTGAGCGCGATTTAGAAATTTTGTGGGATATTTATTGCAAAGCATGGGCTGATAATTGGGGTTTTGTGCCCCCTACCAAAGAAGAGTTTTTTTATTTATCAAAAGATATGAAAAATTTGGTTAGCTCAGAACTTGTGATTATAGCAGAAAAAGACGGCATACCATGTGCATATTCTGCCATTATACCAGATTTTAACTATTTATTAAAAAAAGCCAAAGGATCAATTACACCAATAAACATAGTTTCTATTATTTCTACTATACCAAAAATTGATAATTATAGGCTGATTACACTTGGAATTATTCCAGAATTTAGAAAGTTGGGCATTGATTTGCTTTTATATGTAAAAAGTTTTGAAGTTGTCGAAAAAAGAAACGGCAAAGGCGGCGAACTTTCATGGACGCTAGAAGACAATGACAAAATAAACAAAGCTATAGTTTCAATGAATGCAGAACATTACAAAACCTACCGCATTTACGAAAAGAATATTTGATTTTATTATTTATTCGGGTTTATTATATGCTGGCTCAACAAACCTTCATAAATCTTTTTCGATACAGCTGCAGCGTAATGACTATCATAGCCATGTTCTAAAAATACAACCATAATAATTTGAGGGTCATGTTTTGGCGCAAAAGATGCAAACCAAGCTTGCGGTAAGTATTTGCGTATTTTATTTAAATCCCAATTATTTTGGATAAGAAGCGTTTCTAGTTGTTTGCTTGTTACTACTTGAGCTGTGCCAGTTTTGCCACAAATTGTTAAATTTGGTATATATGCGTTATGAGCTGTACCAATGGGGCTTGATACAGTTAGTTCAAGAGCGTTTTTAATTATCTCAAAATCTTTTTTAGAATCTTTTATGTCATAGAGAATTTTTTTAGGTTCTGCATAGCTTAAACGCGGTTTAAAGGCTATACCGTCATTTGCTATAACAGAATATCCAACAGCAAGTTGCATAGGTGTAAATAGTGTATATGCTTGGCCTATGGCGCTTGTAATTGTATCTCCTAGATACCATGGTTTATGATACATTTTGTATTTATACTCTGGTGATGCAATAATGCCTTTTGATTCATACCCAAACAATCCAGTGCTTTTACCAAAGCCAAATTTTTCTAAATATTCATCAATTGTTTTAATGCCAAGCTTCATGCCAATTTGATACATAAAAACATCCGATGAGCCAGCTAATGCTGTGTATAAATTTATTTTGCCAAAACCACCTACTTTCCAATCCTTAAAAGTGTATGAGCCAATTCTAATTTCATATGGACAATATAGATATGTATCTGGTGTAATTATGCCTTTTTTAAGTGCGGCAAAAATTAAAAACGGTTTTATGGTTGATCCAGGAGGATAAGCTCCTTGAACAGCTCTATTAAACAAAGATATTTTATCTCCTTTTTGCAATTCTTGCCATTCTTGTTCAGAAAGACCATTCACAAAATCATTCGGGTTAAACGATGGTTTGCTAACAAGCGCCAATACGTCTCCGTTGCTTTTTAAAATCACTACAGCCCCTTTATAGTTTCCAAGCGCATTGTAGGCTATTTCCTGTGCTTTATAATTTATTGTCAAGCGTAAACTATCGCCTTTTTTGGGATTTTGTTGTCCAAGCAGCTTGACTGTTGTACCAGAAACATTGCGCTCAATTTCCTTTTGACCCCATGTTCCTTCTAATTCTTTGTTAAATAACTTTTCAACACCCATTTGACCAACGTAAGAACCTACCACAGCACCTTTTTTTATATCATTTTCATTAGCTTCAGAAATATAGCCTACAACTGGTGCATAAATTAATGGATTACCTAAATATACCCTTTTTGGCTCGATTTCAACATCAACATTCTTTAATATATCTTTATGTGATAATACCTCAAATACCTGATCATGACTTATATTATTAGCCAACACTTGTGTTGAAAAGTAACTGATAGAATCAATTTTTTTCTCAATTTTTCCTTTGGGCTCTTTTAAAATATTAGATAGCAAATCTATCTCTTTTGGGTTAGTCCTAAGATTTCTTGTAAAGTAAAGTGTAAATGAAGGTTGATTAGAAGCAATAATATAGTTATCAGAAGTTATAATCTCACCACGTGCTGGTCTTATGCCAATTAGTCGCAAACAGTTATTTTTTGCCATCTCATTGTATAGATTGTAATTTATGATTTGCAAATAAAACAATTTTCCAATAATAATCAAAGTAGCCACAATCAAAACAAGTTTTATATAATTTTTTGATGTGTTAAAATTTTTTGATACTGGAATATCAATCTTTCTTTGCATAAGCTATTGATAGAAGTCTTTGGACTATATAATAAAAAATACAAAGCACCAAAATATTGAGCAGGCAAATTTCAAAAGGTATATTATAAACCAAATTGTTATATATACCAATTAATAAAATTAGGCCTATAATAAATTTAGAACCTGAAATGCTTTTTATAAAATCATTTAAATATACTATTAACACAAATACAAAAGCATTGTAAAATACAATATTGTGCTGCATGCAATCCATTATAAATCCAATAAAGAAAGCAGCTATATAGAATTGATTTGTGTAGTATGGGCTAAAATGTTGTTTATTTGATATAAGTAATATTGTTAGTATTAGAAAAGAAAAAACTTCATATGGTATAAAAAATATGTAGCTACTAAATATTGAAAATGCAAATGCAATAAAAAAAATTAACACAAATACTAGATATTTCATTTGTAATTTACCACATATACAAAACTGTCATTTAAAAATGTTTTATCGATTTTAACTAATGCAATTTTGTAAAAACCACGCACTTCATAAATTTTTTCAATTGTGCCGATATTTATATTTGGAACCATATTGCCAATTAAACCAGAAGTTACCACTTTTGCATTATTTTTAATATTGCTTTGTGTGTTCAGAAACTCAATTTTTGGTTCAACAAGAGAACCTTTAAAAATACCTCTATAATAATTATTATTGTTGTCTATAAAGCAATCTGCTACGAAATTGCTATTAAATACAGTTTTAACTTTGTATAATCCGTCTACTTTTGATTCAACTTTTCCCACTAGATTAAGCTTTTGTGATACAACTGTTTTATGCAATATATCTTGTTCTGGAGCATTAGATTTTATATATATATAATTAATATCTGAAAAATCTTTGAAAACAAAAGGACATTTTATTAAATAAGGGCTGGTTTGCACATCTAAATTACGAAATTTTGCTTTTAGTATTTTATTTTCAAGAGTTAATTTACTAATCTCACTTAATAGGTGAGTGTTTTTAATTTGAGTATTTTGCAAAACTATATAGTTTTTTACGATATTTGAAATAGAATCTAAAACATAATTGCCACTGCTTTCAATAGGATTCATTACATATAAAACGCTTTTTGAAATAAAAAAATTAAAATTCGTATAATAGTTTATTAGCGATAAAGTTGCTGCTAATATGATGTAAAATAAAAGTTTTTTCATTCAATGGCAACTTCACTTAAGAAGTCTAGATTTTCAAGCACTTTACCAGCTCCTAATACGACAGCAAGTAGAGGTTGATCAAAAACTTTAACAGATAGACCTGTTTCTTTCGAAATCAAAATATCCAAACCCTTAATTTGAGCTCCGCCGCCTGTTAGCATAATGCCATTATCTACGATATCACTTGCAAGCTCTGGCGGTGTTTGTTCCAATGCGTCTTTTACAGCATTAACAATTAATGTAATAGGCTCTTTAATTGCATCGCGAATTTCTTCGACAGAAATTTCTATAGAAGTTGGTATTCCAGTTATCAAATCGATACCTTTAATCGATATTTTTTGACTATCGTTTTCTTGAGGGTAAGCGCTACCATAGTTGATTTTAATATTTTCTGCGCTTGATTCGCCAATTAAAATAGAATATTTCTTTTTTATGTAGTTTGATATTGCCGCATCAAGCCTATCGCCACCGCATTTAATAGAAACACTATTTACAATTCCTCCAAGCGATATGACGGCTACCTCAGTTGTACCACCGCCAATATCTACAATCATAGAGCCAATTGCTTCTTGCACTGGCAGTCCAGCGCCAATTGCTGCACTCATTGGTTCTTCAATTAGGTAAACTTCTCTGGCGCCCGCATCGTTTGCTGCGTCTTTTACGGCCTTTTTTTCAACCTGTGTAATGCCATGTGGCACCGCTATAATGATTCTTGGTTTAAAAATTGTTTTTGAATTTTTAGATTTTTTTATAAAGTATCTTATCATTCTCTCTGCTATCTCAAAGTCAGCAATAACACCATCTTTCATTGGTCTTATAGCTGTAATATTACCAGGTGTTCTACCCACCATTTCTTTTGCTTCTTTTCCAACAGCCAATACTTTTTCTACACCGCCTGAGTCTTTTTTGACAGCTACTACGCTCGGTTCATTTAATATTATGCCTTTACCATTCGCATATACAACTGTATTAGCTGTGCCTAAATCAATAGCTATGTCGTTTGAAAAGTAATTAATAATTTTACCAAACAAGCTAGTCATTTTATACTCCTATTTGAAAATCTTTTTTTAAACCACGCTCAACTTTTATTATACTGGGTTCTTTAGTCAATGCATTTATGCACTCATTAATCTCTTTGATGCTTGATACTTCTATTTCAAGCAAAAATACATCTTGATTTGAAAGTTTTTTCATTTTGAAATCCGTTATGTTTATATTTAAATTTGCTACAGCAGAAGAAATTTTTGAAATTAGACCAAGCGTATCTTTTGCATATACTGTAAGTATTGTTTTTACTTTCTTTTCTGATTCTTCCCATTGAGCTTTAATTAAACGCTCTGAATTGTAACCTAGTCTCATAATATTTTCACAATCAATCCTATGCACCATAATTATGCCGTTTCTTGAAATATAGCCAATAATTTCATCTCCAACAACAGGGCTACAACACTTGGCTAATTTTATATCAAAATTTTGTTGGCCGTCAATACTAATTATAAACCCGGATTTCGTATTCGGATTGACTTCTTTTTTCTTTACTGTATCTTTTTGAGACCCTAAAGGGACAATGAGATTTAATGGATTTATTTTTTTCAATCCAATATTTTCAAACAGATCATCTTCTTTGGCAAAACCTAAATTTGAGAGATTATCTTTAAAATCTTTAGATTTTAAATAAGATTGAAGCGTAATATTGTGTCTAAGTAATTCTTTTGATAATAAATTTTTGCCTATTACAATCATTTCTTGTTTTTCTAATTCTCTTACTCTTTGTTTTATCTTGTTTCTAGCCTTAGTTGTTTTTACAAAAGAAAGCCAATCTCTAGATGGTTTGTGAGATGGACTTGTTAAAATTTCTACTATATCACCGCTTTGCAATTCATGTCTTAGGGGCACCATTTTATTGTTTACTCTAGCTCCTGTACACATATCGCCAATTTGAGTGTGAATTTCATATGCAAAATCGACACAAGTAGAACCTCTTGGTAGCACTTTTAAGTCTCCAGCAGGCGTAAAAACATATATTTCCCCGCTCTCTAAGTCTGTTTTCATATTCCTTAAGAATTCTTGCGAGCTTTCATTTTGAGTATTTTCAAGCAATTTTCTTAGCCACACGAACATTTTGTCGTTTAAATTGAATCTCTTTCCTTCTTTGTAACGCCAGTGAGCTGCAAGACCCTCTTCGTTTATCTCATGCATTTTTTGAGTTCTAATTTGAATTTCAAGTATAACATCGCCTGGCCCAAATACTGTGGTATGTAAGGATTGATACATGTTTTGTTTTGGCAGGGCTATATAATCCTTAAAACGATTTGGTAGTGGTTTGTAAAGTTTGTGTACAACGCCTAAAGCATTATAACAGTCTTTTTCGGTTTCTGTGATAATTCTAAACGCCACAAAGTCATAAATACTATCAAGATCAATATTTTTTCTTTGCATCTTTGTGTATATGCTGTATATATGTTTGATTCTGCCGTTAACCTCGCATTTAATATTGTTTTGCAATAAATCTTCTTTTAGGGAGTTTTCTATAAATTTTATGTACTCTTCTTTTTTTTCCAAAAGATTTTCTAAATAGTACTTTATTTTATTGTATGATTTGTAATCAATTATTTCAAAACTTCTATCCTCAAGCTCGCTTTTGAGCCAATATATACCAAGCCTATGAGCCATTGGAGCATAGATATCAAGCGTTTCTTGAGCTATCTTTTTTCTTTTTTCTTCGTTCAAATATACGATTGTGCGCATATTATGAAGCCTGTCTGCTAATTTTATAAGAATAACTCTTAAATCGTTTGCAACTGAAACTAAAAGTTTCCTAAAGTTGTCTGCTTGTTTTTGCTCTGCGCTTTTGTACTGCAAAGATTCTATTTTTGTTAGTGCTTTAACAAGTTCCAAGACATCGGAGCCAAAAACCTTTTCTATTTCATCTTCTTTTGTTTGCGTATCTTCCAAAACATCATGCAGTAATGCTGCGGCGATTGTATTTTCATCCAACAACAATTTTGTTACAATCTTTGCTGTATGTATTGGATGTACAATGTAGCTCTCATTTGATGCACGTTTCTGCGTTTTGTGTTTTTCATAAGCAAACAAAAAAGCCCTATCAATAATATCGAAATCAAAATCGCTCCTTTGTTGCTTTATAGCTGTGTTTTTTATGGTTTTTTTCAAATCTTCATATAAAAGTTCAATATCTGGCTCTATTTTATACTCCAAAGTCCTTGTGATAATTCTTTTAATGCTATTACAGTATTTTTGTGCGCGTTTGGTTTTACATTAATAAGAGGTTTATCTCCTCTATATAATGCATGTGTACGAATAGCCGCCATCCTTACTAATGCATATTTACTTTCGATGTGTTCTAGCGCTTTATGTACGAGCTCAACAGTTGATTCCATTAATCCTCCCTGAATTTTTTTATTTTCAATTTTAAATCATTAATTAAATTTTCTATGTCTTTTTTATGTTTAGCTTCTTCACAAAACACAATATTTTGAATTTGTTTAACTGTTTTGTCTATTGAATAATTTACTATTGCATATTCAAAATTCCACACCTCATCTAACTCTTTTATAGCATTATTTAAGCGAATATCAAAATTGTTTCTTTGTGTTTTATTAATTCTTCTCATCCATTCTTCAAAAGATGGAGGTAGCAGGAAAATTGTTATTACAGATGGCATAATTGCTTTTATTTTTGCAGCACCTTGAACATCTATGGTTAGTATCTTATGCTTGGAATTCGATTGAAGAGATTTTCTTGATACGCCATAATAATTATTGTGCACATATGAAAACTCGACAAAAAAACCTTCTTTTATTAATTCATCAAATTTTTCCCTACCCACAAAGCAATAGTCAACATTATCAATTTCAATTGGACGTTTTGGTCTTGAAGTATACGTTACAATACGTTCAAAATTAATTTTTTCAAGGTTTTTTGCTATAGTTGTTTTACCTACGCCACTTGGGCTTGAAATAATAAGAATCATAACTTAGTTTCATTTATGCGCTCAGCTAATGTCTGAGGCGCAATTGCAGACATTATAATATGTCCTGAGTCTGTTATCAATATGGCGCGTGTTTTTTTACCTTTTGTAGCATCTATTATTTTGCCGGTATTTTTAAACTCGTCTTTTAATTTTTTAATAGGCGTAGAATCTGGGTTTAGTATTGCAATAACACGCTCTTTGTTTACAATATTGCCAAATCCAATATTAACGCAAACTTTCATCATCACTCCTTTAGTAATTCTAAATCAATTTTTCCTTCGTAAATACTCACTTTTGAAGGTTTAACTTTAACTGAATCACCTAATTTATATGTTTTTCCAGATTTTCTTCCAATAATCATTTGTTTTTGTTCATAAAACATATAATAATCATCTTTGAGGGAACTAAAAGATACAAAACCCTCAGCGTACACTTCTTTTAGTTCAACAAACATACCGCTTCCTATGAAGGATGAAATAATACCGTGAAATGTTTTGTCAATATAGTTACTAATTAATCTAGCCTGTTTAATGTCTTTGGCATAATATTGGGCTGCTTCTGTTACAAGCTCTTTTTTCTGAACATACCTTACTATGTTTTCAAGCTTTTTATAGGCATAAGGATGTAATGAGCAAAGTGTATTGTATAGTGTTTTATGTATAACCAAATCTGGAAATCGTCTAATTGGTGATGTAAAATGAGTGTAGTTTTCAAAGCCAAGCGCAAAGTGGCCAGTTTCTTTTAGTGAATATTCTGCTCTTTCTAAACTTCTTAAAACCATTTTTGAAACAATAGGGCGCTGAGTTTCATCTATCGATTTAATAAAATGCTGTATACTTTTTGCACTTGGTTTTTTTGGAAATTGATAACCAAATGCTTTTAATTTTGCACTTAAGTCCATAAGTTTAGTTGTTTGAGGTTTTTCATGGATTCTGCGCAAAAATTGTACTTTATTGCTTAAATAATCAGCTGTAGCTTTATTTGCTGCAAGCATAAATTCTTCAATTATGTGATGGGAAAATAGGTTTGGTTTTTCTACAATATTTACAATTTGCTCGTTTTCTATTACAAACGATGCTTCTTTGATTTCTAACTCCAAACTGCCTTTTAAAAATCTCCTTGCCCTTAAAATCTTTGCTAAGATTTTCATTTTGATTAAATACTCTTTCAAGCTTTCGCTGCATGTAACTTTGCCATTTATACAATCTTCAACGAAATCGTATGTTAGACGATTTTTATTTTTAATTACGCTTTTTACAAATTTATAAGATTTACGCTTGCCTTTTTTGTCAAAATCTATAATCACACTGAAGGCTAGTCTATCTTTATCTGGCACAAGAGAACAAATATCATCAGATAACTTTCTAGGCAACATTGGTATATTACTTTGTGGGAAATATACGCTAAATCCTCTTTCATATGCGCTTTTTTCAATTGCGCTATTGTCTTTTACATAATATGATACATCTGCTATGTGCACATAAAGCCTATACCCATTTTTTAAAAATTCAACATCAATTGCATCATCAAAATCTTTTGCACTTTTATCGTCAATTGTTATGGTATTTAAATGCCTGAAATCTTTGCGTCCAACAAAATCTTTGTCTGTTGGTTCTTTTATAATCTCTAATTCTTTTTCAACCTCATCACTAAATTCCGTAGGCAGATTATATTTGTCAATTACAATTTCCTCATCGCTAATACTAGATTGAGAGTAGACTTTAACAATATTTGCTATTTCTGTGTTCTTGGATTGATTGATATGCGCTTTTATTAGTTCACCTTCATTTGCTTTACCAGATAGCTTTATAAGAAATTTTGTTTTTAATGGTTCAAAAAAGAATGATGAGTTAATTTTTCTTACATAGCCAATTACATACTTGTTGTACCTTTTTGTGACATTAAGCAGTTTTGCTCTTGGATGTTTATTCCAAATAAACAAAACTTCAATTTCGTCACTATCTTGAGCAAATTTATCTGAAAAATCAAAGTGATCTTTTTCTACATTGTAAATGTTTTTGTCCGTTATAATTGAATAACAGGTTTTATCAACTTTTAAAAGACCTTTTATATTAAGCTTTTTATTTTTATGCTTTTTAGATATATTAGACATAAATATGTGTTTTTCTATCTTTTGATTTTGGAATTTTGAGTTCTTTGCGGTATTTTACAATCGCACGCCTTGTGACCTGTATGTTATTTTTTATTAATATTTGTCTAAGCGATTCGTCGTCAAGCGGATTTGATGTATCTTCTTGCATAATGGCTGTTTTTATGATTTCTAAAATTCTATGTTTTGAGATTCCTTCTTTTGATTCATTGGAAAAAAATACCTTGAATGGGTAGATTTTTGATTTAAACAAAATATATTTGTTTGAAAGAGCCCTGCTTATTGTAGAAACGCTGTATCCAATCAACAATGCTATTTGTGACATTGAAAGAGGTTGTAATATACCTTTTTCAAAAAAAGATCTTTGTTTTTCCACCACAATATTAGCAATTTTTAGAAGTGTTTGGTAGCGCATATTTAATGCATCTTGTATAATTCTTATTTCTTTGAGCTTATCTTTTAAAAAATTTTCATTTCCTATTTGGCCAATTAATTTATCATCAATGGTTAATTTATTTAAAAATTCATCATTAATGATTGGAATAAAATCACTACCAATCTGTTTTATCTCTATATCGTAGTATATTAGGTCTTGATTATTTGCTTTTATATAGCCGTATAGTGGGTAAGGTTTAAAAGCTTTAATTTTGTCTAAAAAGAACTGTACTTGCTTGTTACTATAATGAAGCTTTTGAAGCTTCCTCATGTCAAGGCCAAAAACAAAGATAGATTCGATAAATTTGTTCAGACTTTCAAAATACGGTTCATTTTTATAAAAAAACTCGTTTTGTAAATAAAAAAATTCTTGCGTATTTTTACTTGCGCAGCCAAGCGGATCTAGATTCATGATTAGTAATCTTATATAATCAAATTTTTCATCTATTTCATAATCTGATAAAAAACCTTTTTCATCAATATTGTTAATAATTTGTTCAGCTACTGTTAATTCTTTTTGGCTTAAATTATATGATAGGCTTAAATCTTCAAATAATTTTTGCTCAAGGGTTTTTTCTTCCTCGATAAAATCTAATTCATCATATTCTTCTTCGTTTTCAAATCTTACTTTATAACTTTGTTTCAACTCCTTAAATTTACTCTCAAAATAATTATTTTGCGCATACTTATAATCTCTATCTATATCAATTAGCGGATTAAATAAAACCAATTCATTAATTTGTTCTTGCAAATCAATCATGCTTGCACTCAAAATCTTTAGTGATAAATCAAGCTGATGGGTAAGAACCAAACCTAAGTTTATATTTAATTCATGCCTTAGCTCTATCATAATTATAGTTTAAATGTTTCGCCTAAATATATCTTGGCTAACCTTTCATCATTTACAATATCCATTTTAGAGCCTTCTTTAATAACTTTGCCATCATATAGTATATAGGCTTTATCGACTATATCAAGTGTTTCTCTAACATTATGGTCTGTAATTATAATGCCAAGACCTTTTTCTTTTAAATCAAAAATCATTTTTTTAAGTTGTTCTACCATTAATGGATCTATGCCAGAAAATGGCTCATCTAAAAGCAAGAATTTGGGATTAGTTGCAAGGGCGCGTGCAACCTCAACTCGTCTGCGCTCTCCCCCGCTTATTGCGTAAGCTTTGGTTTTTCTTATGCTTGTTAAGTTAAATTCTTCAAGTAATTCTTCTAAGAGTTTTTTTTTATCTTTTACATCAATAAATTCAAGTACAGCATAAATATTTTGCTCTACGCTAAGACCGCTAAACACAGATGGTTCTTGAGGTAGATATGAAATTCCAATTTTAGAGCGCTTATAAATGGGCATCTTTGTAATATCTTGACCATCAAGCAAAATTTGGCCACTATTTGGCTTAATAAAGCCAGAGATCATATAAAAGGTGGTAGTTTTCCCAGCTCCATTTGGACCGAGCAATCCTACAATTTCACCTTTTTTGGCAATCAAACTAATGCCAGAGACGGCAACTTTTGTTTTATACTTTTTGACAATGTTTCTACACTCAATCATATTATAGCATTATATACTAAAGCGCTTTAATTTCAAATAATTTATCGATGGTTGAGTAAAAATTTAATTTTTGCACATAGTTGACTTTGCGCTTATTGGAGCTATAATTTATTTTTATGAATAACTCAATTTTGGATTATTTAATCTTAACATTTCTTAATATTAACCCAATTTTTGGCGGTAAGCTAATAGCTGTTGCTTATCTAAGTCTTGCAAATTTGAATCCTTTTTTATCTATTCTTGTTATTGTATTAACTGAAATTGTATTTTGCTCAATAAGTTTTCACTTTGCAAATTACTTTAGAAAATTAAAAATTTTTAGCAAAAAGTTATCTAATATAGATGAAAAGTGGGTAAAAAGTGGAGCATATGTTGGTTTTTTTGTTGGCCAGCTGTTTGTAGGTGAGTTGTTTATTGCATTAATGTTTGGCTTAGTAGAGGATAAGAAAAATATAGTTGTATATTTTTACATACCCATGGTTGTAAGCACCTTGTTATATACGTTGGTTTATTACTATCTTACGCTTCATGGAGTAAATGTAATTAAGGATTATGCAGTTTTGACAAAACAGGTAAATATTTACAAACAATTTCTAAAATTTATATAATTGGTTTATAGAGTATGGCTTTTTGTTATGTAATTTGTTGTTTTAAAGGTATTGCAAAATTGTTTGACGATTTTTAAGAGTACGATGAGTGTGTTAACAAAATTTATTGGCTTGGTATTTATAATTATTTCTTTTTTTACATTAAACAGTTGTGTTAGTGTTCAATCTTTAAGTGGAAATTTCGCACC
The DNA here is from genome assembly GCA_031960885.1 of Desulfurella sp. Taxonomy (GTDB): domain Bacteria; phylum Campylobacterota_A; class Desulfurellia; order Desulfurellales; family Desulfurellaceae; genus Desulfurella. The sequence continues at coordinate 21,222 of JAVRLY010000017.1, forward strand.
AATACTTCCTATGCAAGTCAAAAATGATAGTTTTTTGGGCAAGCATGTTAGATTTGGTGGAACCATAATATCTACGCTGCCTTTATCGAATGGTACAACGTGTTTTGTGGTATTGGGGTTAAAATTACACAATAACGGAAAGCCGTATGATAAAAAACCACAGAATTTTGTTGGTAGGTTCATCTCGTGCACAAAGGGCTATTACGATCCAGAAATTTACCAAAAAGACATGAAAATAACCTTTATTGGAACAATATCGTCTCTTAAGAAAGAAAAAGTTGGGGATTTTGAATATCTTTATCCAGTTGTTGATGCAAAAAATTTATATTTATGGCCAAAAGAAGAAAAAGAAAATAACAACTATTTGCCGTGTTTTAGATCATACAGCTTATTGCCATGTCCGTGATAGTTTATGAAAATACTATTTGCCATTCTATTTTTTGTTTTTATATTTAGTCTTTTTTCTTTCTCGCATGCAAACACAATCGAAAACTGTAAAACGCAATTATTAGATAAACATTATAAAAGAGCAATAAAAAGTTGCGAAAATTCAATTTTGAATAAGCACAAAAGCGGTTATTTTTATTTAGGCAAAGTATATTTAAATTTAGATCAACCTTTAACAGCAATTGATTTTTTTAAGAAATTTAAACATTATTCTACCAAAGAATATGCAATAGGTAAAGTTGATAGGTATATAGCAATTTCATACCTAAACTTATACCTTAATAATAAATTCCTTTATTATAAAGATAATTTCATAACTTTATCTTTGTGTGAGGGATATCAAACAAACTTGTATATGCTAATGAATAATTTGTCAGCTTTGAATTTGATTAATAAACTATATAAAAAAGCTATTATGTATTTTCACCAATCTTTAAAATTTTCAAACAGAACCTATTATGCTAAAATATTTAACGATTTAGCTTATTTGTACTTTTTTAATAGAAATTTTAATAAAGCTGTATCTTTTGAAAAAAAAGCAATAAAATATGCACAAGAAAACTCAAACCTCCATAATTTGCCGTTGTATCTTTTAAATCTAAGCTATTTTAAGCTTGTCAAAAATCGTAACAATACAACAAGTAAGAATTGGCAAGAAAGTTATTTTAATTTTCTTACTAATGTTAAAAAATTTGCATTGATTGTATCAAAACAACATACGCAAATAGGAAAAATTATAGATAATACAATCAATGCAAATTAATCATAATACTTTGGTGCAAATTCTATTGATTTAAAAAACTGAGGGTCATGACCATACCATATTTTTGCATTCAAAAAACTAGCAAGTTCTTTTAAAGATATAATTGAATAATAAGCCTCTTTTGTATTTGATGCAACACCAGGAGTTATATTATTTTCAATATTTTCCTTAAGCGGTGCAACATCTCCAGCAATAATCACTGGTCCGTAATGATGTAAATTTACAATTACGCTTTGATGGCCGACGGTATGCCCTGGCGTAGGTAAAATAAGCATTTTATTGTTGAATAAGCTTTTAATGCCTACAATTGGCTCCCAATTAATCGATGGATCTTTAATATCTTTATCTACGTAGCCATGTTCTATGTTTGAATCATAGAAATAAGCTGCCCTTAATTCTTCTAATTGAACGATCACTTTTGCATTTTTAAACAGTTTAGTATTAGCTGCATGGTCAAAATGCAAGTGCGTTTGTATGATAT
>JAVRLY010000018.1:0-11386 GCA_031960885.1 Desulfurella sp.
AAGCATCTTAGAAAATCCAATAGCAAAAAGATGGATTGTATATATCTTGCTTGGTGTATTTAGTGGAGTTGGTGCAATATTCTTGTATGTACTGATAAATTTTTTTAGCGTTTATCTGTTAAATCATACAGCTGGTTTTCCATTTAAATTCCCAGAAAATGAAAAATCGCTATTTGCATTAAAGCATGTTACTTTTAGACCAATTATATTTTTGGTTATAATTACTATAGGTGGATTTTTGAGCGGACTTTTGCTTCATATATTTAATGATAAAGAAAGCGGTGTAAATAAAATTATAAAATATTTTCATCATAAGGCAACAATTAGGCCAAAATCTTCAATCGTAAAACTGTTTGCAAGCTCAATTGCATTGGGAAGTGGATTTGCAGGCGGAAGAGAAGGGCCAGCAGCGGAAATAGGTGCTTCAATTGGCTCATTTTTGGGTAACGTATTCAACTTAAGCAATAGGGAAAAAAGGATTTTAATGGTAAGCGGCATGGCAGCAGGTATAGGGGCAGTTTTTAGGGCACCTATGGGAGCAGCTATTTTTGCAACAGAGGTTCTCTATAAAGAAGCCGATTTTGAGTATGAAGCACTAATGGCCAGTGCTATTTCTTCAATTACAGCATACTCTGTTTTTTCTTCTTTGTTTGGTTGGCAGAATATGTTTAGCGTGCCTGTAATGTATTTTTATAAGCCTTTAGAGCTGATATCATACAGTGTGCTTGCTATAGCTATTTCTGTTGCTGCAGTTTTATTTATATACTTGAGTAAACAACTAAAGATTTTGTTTGGTATGATAAAATACCCCATTTATATTAAAACTGCTTTAGGTGGTTTGGTTGTTGGTTTATTTGGTATTTTTTTGCCTGCAAGCGCAGGTATGGGGTATGGTTTATTGGAAGTTGCATTTAACAATCCACAAAATTATTTCTTTTTGCTTGTTGTTGGTATTTTAAGAATGTTTACTACTTCAGTATCATCTGCTAGCAAGACGCCAATAGGTCTTTTTGCTCCACTCTTAATTATAGGCTCTTTGCTTGGTATTGGCATAGGTAGTCTATTAAAATTGAGCTCGATTTTTGTTGTAGTAAACCCTTCAAGTTTTGCTGTCGTTGGCATGGCTGCTTTTTTGGCAGCATGCGAGAAAACACCTATTTCTGCAATAATATTAACAGCTGAGATAACTGGAGGATATGAGCTTATTGTACCTGCATTTTGGGTTGTAGCACTTGTATTTTTACTCACAAGAAAGTTTAATTTAGAAGAATCTCAGGTAGATACGCGAGTCGATTCGCTTGTGCATAGCGATGAGTATAAAATCAATATTTTAGAACATATTAGAGTTGAAGAACTCATGGAAAAAAAATTTTTGACAATTAGCAAGGATAAAACACTAAAGGAGATTTATGATATATTTGCAAATGAAAAATACAATGAAATCTTGGTTTTAGATGATAATAATAGACTCTATGGTATATTGACGCTTCATGTTTTAAAAACTATCTTAAATGAAAATATACTAAATAACTTTTTGTTAGCAGCAGATATTGCCAATACTGACCTTATATTTGTTTTACCACAAGAAAGTTTACATTCACTTTTAAATAAAATTAATTTTAGAGAGATAAATACAATACCTGTTGTTAAATCTTTAGAAAATATGGAAGTAATTGGTATAATTAGACGCAAAACAATATTAAAAAAGATGACAAAAGGAAACAATGATGTTTGATGCACTAAACGAACAACAAAAAAAAGCGGTTATTGTGTGTGACAAAAATTTGCTTATTATAGCGGGGGCTGGTAGCGGTAAGACTAAAACTTTAACTCATAAAATTGCATATATTTTGAAAAACAATCTTGCAAAACCTCTCGAGATTTTAGCGTTAACTTTTACGAATAAAGCTGCAGATGAGATGAAAGAAAGAGTGGCTAATGTTTTAAATACTGATATTCAAGGTTTATATATTGGTACTTTCCACTCTTTGTCATTAAGATTTTTGCGCAAAATGGGTAAGAATTATACAATTTACGACAAACATGATCAAGAAATGCTTGTTAAAGAGATAATTTCTTCGCTTAACTTAGATAAAAGTAAATTTGTTCCTTCCAAAGTTTCATCTTACATTTCAAAGTTAAAAAACTCTGCTAACATTGAATTTCCAACAAAAGAAATAGAAAAAATCTACAAAATATATGAAGAAAAGCTTATAAGTAGCAATGCTGTCGATTTTGACAATATCTTGATTAACTTAATAAATGAGCTTAAAAATAATAATGAATTGCGTATTAATCTACAAAACCAATTTAAATATATACTTATAGACGAATATCAAGATACAAATAATATGCAATACGAATTGATTAAACAGTTTTATAGTGGTTACAACCGTATTTTTGCAGTAGGAGATGAAGATCAATCAATTTACGCCTTTAGGGGCGCGAATATCAATAATATTTTGTCCTTCAGCAATGATTTTTTGCCATGTGAAATTATTAAATTGGAGAAAAATTATCGTTCAACGAAAAATATATTGCATATAGCAAATACAATTATTACTCATAATAAAATGCGCATAGGCAAAAATCTATATTCGGATATAAGTGGTGTAGAACCTGTAATTAAAGAGTTTGCAACAAATAGAGATGAGGCTAATTTTGTTGTAAATAAAATAAAAAATATTTTAAGAGAAAACCCTCAACATAGCATAGCTGTGCTTTATAGAAATAATATGCTTTCAAGGCTTTTTGAAGAATACCTTGTTCAAAATAATATCTTCTACAGAAAAATAGGGGCACATAAATTTTTTGATAAAAAAGAAATCAAAGATATTTTAAGTTTTATAAAATTAGCTTATAATGAAAAAGATGATGTATCATTTGTGCGCGCTATAAGCAATTTTGGTGGTATTGGTGAAAAGACTATAAACAATATAAAAGATATTTCTGATAATTTAAATATTAATTTGTTTGAAGCTTCTTCAAAATTTACGCAAAAAAAACATTCTAAAATTGTTGATTTTGTCAATTTTGTAAAAATTTTGCAAAAAATGATTAATTCTGATAGTATAGATAGCTGTCTAAAGTTTGTGTTTGATGAAGTTTTTTCTATTAAAAGTTTTTACAAAGAAAATTTGCGACAGGCAAATGTTGATGAGTTAATTGATTTTGCTAAAAGTATGAATATTGAATCTTTTATGGAAAGTGTAAGTTTGTATGATTATTCACAAAATTTTGATAGTGAAAGCGCTAAATTACAGACAAATGTTAACTTGTTAACTATTCATGCAGCTAAAGGCTTAGAATTTGATTATGTTTTTATGGTAGGTTTAAATGAGGGAATTTTGCCAAGTTTGTATCAAGACTCAGTTATTGAAGAAGAAAGGCGCATCATGTATGTTGGTATAACAAGGGCAAAAAAAAACTTATATCTAAGTTATTATTTATCCGATTTTCACAATAGTTATATACCATCGCGCTTTTTAAAAGAAATAGGTTCTGTTAGCAAAAACCCATTAAGAAGATACAAAATTGGTGAGATTATCAACCACAAGGATTTTGGTAGCGGTGTTATCTTAAATGTTAAAGAAGAACCTTTGGAATTGAAAGTGAACTTTTTTAAATATGGGCTAAAGAATTTAACAAAAGATGATATAATTTAGGAGGCGTTATGGGCGATAGTGTTCAAGAAAGATTTACAAAACTAAATACGAACTTAGTTTTGCACAACATCAGACTTTACAAATTAGAAGCCAATTTTGATGACGAGAAAATTAATGTTTCTATGGAGGAATCAAAAGTCTACATTGATAAAAATGCTTATTACCAGATAGTAGCAGACAATCATGTGCGAGTTTTCCAAGATTTCTTTTTTAAGGTAGCACTTCAGAATAACCCAGATGATGTATTAATAAAGATAAGCCCTTCATACATTTTAGAATTTCAAGTTGGCGGTCCTATGGATGATGAAATTTTTAAAATATTTGCAGACTCTACTGTTTTAGTTGATAGTTGGCCATATTTTAGAGAGATTGTTCAAAGCACTTTGCTTAGAATGGGTTTAGCACCTGTTGTATTACCACCTATAAATTTTAATCCTTATGTAAATATTGATGCAAACAAAGATACAAAGTAAAAATATTGCTTTTGGAGTTGATGGTTCTTTTGAATCACTAAGTATGGCTTTTTTTGAAGGTGAATCTTTAATAGATTCGTTTTTTATAGAAAAAGCCATACACTCCATTGTGACTGTTAGCGCATTCGATGCTTTATTAAAAAAGACTCATTTAAATTTTTCTGATATAAATGATTTGTATATAACGATTGGTCCAGGCAGATACAGTAGTTTAAGAGTTACTTTGTCTATAATTAAAGGTTTATTTTTTAATTTTACAGGTTTAGTGTATTGTATTAACACAATGGATTTAGTGGCAGCTGGGCATGCAAATGGCGATTATATATATGTATCCAAAAAAACTTCAAAAGGTGAGATCATATATTATTACAATACAATACCGGTTGTAAAAAGATTAGACGGTTATGCTGCGCAAAATTGTAAAAAGTTTGACTCAGCTCCAAATATTAAGAACATGTTTAGAATTGATAAACAGTTTTTTATGCCTTGTAGTTTATCAAGCATTTCAGTAAGTTATTAGGAGGGTTTGTATGCCAATTGTTGAACCTTTTAAGGCAATTCTATTTAAAGAAAAAAATATAGATAACAGCGTGTGTCCACCATATGATGTGATAGATAGTAATTATAAAAAACTTTTGTTGTCAAAAGATAAGTTTAATATAGTAAATATAGTATTACCTGATGGAGATGGCGATGTTAAATATGAAAATGCAAAAAATCTTTTAAATACATGGATTTCTCAAAAAAAGCTTTTGTTTGACGATGATTGTGCCTTTTATATTTACAGCTGTAAATATACCATAGATGGAGTTGAAAAAAAATTGTATGGTTTTTTAGGGGCTCTAAAGATAGAAGAGCTTGGCAATTCTATAAAACCTCATGAAAAAACGTTAAAAGGACCTAAAATCGATAGGTTTAAGTTAATAACTTCAACAAATGCAATGTTTTGTCCAATAATGATGATTTATGATAATGAGCAACTGGCTAGTTTCGTTAAAAATATTACAAAAGAGAAGCTTTACGAAGTGAATTTTGAAAACAAATTACATAAAATCTACAAAATTAAAGATACATCTTCAATAAATAACATTAAGCAACTAATAAAAAACCAATCACTAGTGATAGCAGATGGTCATCATAGATATGAAACGTGTTTATCTATTAAAGAATATTACAAACAGCATGGTATAGAAAAAGAAGGTAGCAGTTATGCGCTTGTTTTTTTTGTGTATAAAAAAGATGAGTTATCTTTAATGCCTATTCATAGATTAATAAAGAAAATTAATATTGATGAATTTAAGCAAAAACTTTATAATTATGTTGAAGTAGCAGATGCATTGAATTATGATATTGTTATGTACGATGGTAATTACACTTATTTAAAATTTATCGATAAAAAAACGCAAACTAATCCAATAGAAAATCTTGATGTGAAAATTTTTGAAGACTTAATATTTAAGAAAATATTAAAACTTAGTGATGCAGATATAGCAAATAATGAAATATCAGGATATGCACATACAGTAGATGAAGTGGTAAAAAGTGTTGATGGAAAAGAAGCAGTAGTGGGTTTTTTGCTAAAACCTATTACGTACGATACATTGTTTGAAGTTACGAATCATAACTTAACATTTCCACAAAAGTCTACATACTTTTACCCAAAGATACCAAGCGGTCTTGTAGGTTATCATTTTGATAGTATAAAAGGGTGCAAACATGTTTGAAATTAGTGTTGAAAGTAATTTTTCTGCTGCACATAGGCTTAATAATTATCATGGCGCTTGTGAAAATTTACATGGACATAATTTTAAAGTTGAGGTTGTTGTAAGATGCAAAGAACTTGACAAAACTTATATTGGTATAGATTTTAAGGAATTAAAAAATCATTTAAAGGATGTTTTATCCACTTTAGACCATAAATACTTAAATGAAATTGATTATTTTTCAAATACAAATCCAACTTCAGAGATAATTGCAAAGTATATTTTTGAAGCACTACAACCTCGTATAACAAAGTGTAGCATATTTAGTGTTAGTGTTTTTGAAACATCTACCTCTAAAGCAACGTATATGGAGGATTAAATGAAATTTGAAGAGTTTGTACTCTCTATCGCAGGTGGTGCATATATACAACTTGGAATTGTAGAAGATCCTTTTGATAATAGAAAAAAAATAGATTTAGAAATGGCAAAAGCTAGTATTGAACTATTAAGAATGTTAAAAGAAAAAACTAAAAATAATCTTGCAGATAAGGAAGAAGAATTGATAAATAATATAATATCAGATTTAAATGAAAAGTACGATGCAAAAATTAGTGAGAAGGTTAAAAATGAATAGTGTTGAAAAGCTGTATAACAATTTAGAGGACATTGAAAATTTACCTGCTTTTCCCCAAATTACACTTGAGATTACATATCTTTTAAGAAAAGAATCTACTTCATCAAAAAACTTATATGATCTTATACAGAAAGATCCTGTTTTGGTATCTCAAATTTTAAAGACAGCTAATTCTCCATTTTATGGGCTGCATAGAAAGGTTTCTTCACTTATGCATGCTATAAATTTACTTGGTTTTGCACAAATAGAAAATATCGTTATTGCTTCAGCTTTACTTTCTACAATTAAAAAATTTCCAGTTGGAAAAAGATTTAATACGAATCAGTTTTTAGACCATTCTTTTGGTTGTGGCATAACGGCAAGAATTATATCAAATATTCTAAATTTTAACTCAAGTGGTTTGGAGTTTTCTGCAGGTGTTATACATGATATAGGAAAAGTAGTATTAGGTTTGTATGACCATGAAGATTTTGATCGCATTTTAAACTATGCTTATAAAAATAATAAATCATTTTATGAATCTGAAAAAGAATTATTCGGTATAACGCATTGTGATTTTGCTGAAAAACTACTAAAAAAATGGAATTTACCCGATGAGTTAATTGATTGTGTAGTTAATCATCATAATCCACAAAAAGCAAAAAATCAAATTATGTCATCAATTATATCTGTAGCAGATTTATTTACATATTCAGAAGGCATAGGTTTTGGTGGTAATTATTCAAAGTTCCTAATAGAAAACGAAGAAGGGTGGGAAATTATAACACAGAATATCGAAATTTCAAAAAAAATAGATTTAGCATTATTTACTTTTAAGCTTTTTGAGCAAATTGATGAAGTTAAGAAAACCTACTTTAAGGAGCTATACTAAATGGCGGAAATGGATTCTAGAGTGTTTGAAAATTTGCGAGATTTTATTTATGAAAAATCTGGTATTTTTTTTGAGTTTAATAAAAAATACTTGCTTGAAAATAAACTAAGTAAACGCATACAAGAGCTAAATTTGCGCGACTATGAAGATTACTTAAGATTTTTACAATATCACAAGGATGAACTGTATTATTTATTTGATGCAATAACAATAAATGAAACGTATTTTTTTAGACATGCTCAGCAAATAGAGGTGTTTAGTTCTATTATAGTTAGTGAGCTTTTAAAACAAAAACCAATAGTAAATGTATGGAGCGCAGCTTGTTCTAGCGCTGAAGAACCGTATAGCTTAGTTATAGCATTAATGGAAAAATATGGATCAAACATACCAGCTAGAATATTGGCATCAGATATTAGCCAAGAAATTTTAGATAAAGCAAAAAATGGTATCTACAATAACTATTCGCTCAAAGAACTGTCAAATGCCTTAAAAGAAAAATACTTTGAAATTGAAAAAGATATGTACAGAATAAAGGACTTTGTTAAAAATAAGGTAATTTTTAGACAGATAAATCTTATAGAAGATAAAGATTTAAACACTGTGGGTAAAATGGATGTAATATTTTTGAGAAATGTATTGATTTATTTTAATAATGATTCTCGACAAAAAGTCATAGATAAGATTTACAATAATATTCTAAATAAAAACGGATATTTGTTTTTAGGTGCTACTGAATCAATTTCAAGACTCAATACAAAATTCAAACTTGTGCATTTTAAACAAGCGCTTGCTTATAAAAAAGAAGATTAGGCAAGCAGGCTATAAGCCAGGTTCTGTAAGGAATTAGATTCCCTGAGGCCATTTATCTAAGCGACCTACCCGGAGATTATAGGCTCGAATCAGGCCAATCCCCCTATTTGGTCTTGCTCTAAGCGGGGCTTGCAATGCCACAACCATTGCTGGTTGTGCGGTAAGCTTTTACCTCACCATTTCACTTTTTACTTAAAGTTTTCATTTAAGTAACTTCTTTTCTGTTGTGCTTTCCTGTGGATTACTCCAACCCTTTTACGGGCGCTTTGATCCGATAGAGCCTGGACTTTCCTCTAGTATTAAAATACCAGCGGCCTCACGCCTACTTGCCTATACTTAATATAATATAGATGCGAAAATTGTCAATTGATTTTGTTTGAGTCTAAGTACTTCATTAATCCATCAGCAATACCTTTGGCAATTTGTTGCTGATAATTAGCATCTTTTAAATATTCATTGTCTTTTGGGTTTGTTATGAAAAGCGTTTCAATTAAAATAGAAGGACAATTTGTTCCAACAAGCACATAAAATGGTGCTTGGTCAATACCTCTGTTTATTAAGCTTGGATATATTGGTTTTGTAAGTTGATACACAGAATCACTAACATCTTTAGCAAGAACTGCAGATTCTTTAAGTTTTGTTTGATTTATTAAAGATATGATAATTTTATTTATTGTGCCCATTTGTTCTAGTGGAACATCATTTTCAAGAGCAGCAATTTTTAAAGCCTTTTGGTTGCTTGTAGCATTTAGAAAAAATACCTCCATGCCTTTTGCAGAAGGATCAAGTGAGGCATTAGCATGAATTGATACAAAAAGGTTCGCTTTTGCATCGTTAGCAATTTTGATTCTTTGGGCAAGAGGAATAAATACATCGCTATCGCGTGTTAATACAACTTTAAATCCTTTTTCTCTTAAAATGTCTGCGCAATACTTTGCAATGCTTAAAACCACATCCTTTTCTTTAAGGCCACCTACGCCTACAGCACCTGAATCTTTGCCGCCATGACCTGGGTCTAATACAATTGTAATATCTTTTGCATTATACACAGGTAGTTTAATTGGACTTGTAATTATTGGTTGTTTTTCCTCTTTTGTAATTGTTTGGGTTATTTGCGTTGAATTTGATGTGGATTCTATGATGTTTTGTTTATATGGAGCTGTTTCTTGCGATAATGTTAGATTTATAATGAGTGTATTTTTATTTGGGCGAGATAAGCTTATCTTGTATTGATAATCTTTGTTTAGCTTAAAATATATGCGTGTTTGATTTGGAAGCTGCTTTAATAAAATATTTTCTACATTGTAGTTTGGCGTAAGTTTTGTTTCAACTTGAAAATTATCTGCTCCGATATAGAAAATGTCATTGGGAAGTCTGATATATGTGTAATTGTCTAAATTGTCAAATTGGAGTATTATTGTTTGTTGTGTTTGTGAAATTTTTACAATATTAATAGCATTTAATGTAAGGCTAAATGCATTTGATAATGCTAATGATACAAATAAAACACATAAAGCTACAAAAAGAGTTGCTTTTTTCATTACTCATCATTATACTAACAAACAGCTGCTATTGCAAGGAGTTTTGTGGAGCGTTTTTGATTGATTTTGTTTTTGTTGCGTTTTGAAAGCAATTGTAATATATGAGAAAGTTAAAGAAAATTTTAGTTGTTAATACAATTTTGCTTTTTATAGCTTTATTTTTTGTAGTATATGCCATAATGTCTTTTAAAGGTTTCATAAACACGCCAAATTCTACTATTAAAAAAAAGATTTACATGGTTATTGTTCCAAATCAATCCGTATTATCAATTTCTGAAGATTTACAAAAAAAAGGCATAATAAAAAGGTTTGATTGGTTTTATTACTATGTGCGTTTGTCTGGAAAATCCCAAGATATAAAATCTGGCGTTCATGTGTTTTACACCAATTACACTCCAAAACAGGTTCTCCAGGAGCTAATTGGTGAAAATAAGAATGATTTAATTTTTTCAATACCACCCGGCTTTGATATACAAAAAATTACTCATAGACTTGATAAATTAGGCTACAATGGCAAAATGTTTTTTGAACTTGCAAATTCGCGCGATTTTACTAAAGAACTAATTGGTTATGATGCACCCAATATGGAAGGTTTTTTGGGCGCAGGCGATTACTTTGTTGAAAAATCTGAAAATCCATCTGTTTTAATAAAACTAATGTTTGAACAGTTTAAAAAAGATAACGAAGATTTGATTGATTTTAACCACATTGACAAAGATATTTATGATAAAATTATTATTGCATCACTTGTAGAAAAAGAAGCAAAAGTTAATACAGAAAGGCCTTTGATTGCAAGTGTAATCTATAATCGATTAAAAAAACATATGCTTTTGCAAATTGATTCTTCCGTCATATATGGTATAAAAAATTTTGATGGAAAGTTGACTATAAATGATTTAGAAAACAAAAAAAATAGATATAACACTTACATATATAAAGGTTTGCCACCATCGCCTATTTGTAGCCCGAGTTTTGAATCGCTAAAAGCAGCGTTTTATCCTGCAAAAACAGATTATTTGTACTTTGTATCTAAAAATGACGGAAGCCATGTATTTTCTGAAACTTTGAGTCAACAAAATCATTGGGTTGATATTTATCAAAAGGGTCAAAAATGAAGTATTATATTAAGACATTTGGTTGTCAGATGAACGAGAGGGATTCAGAAAAAATAGAAGCGATTCTTCAAGAAAAAGGCTACCAGAACTCTAATATACTTGAAGCTGATATTGTAATTGTAAATTCTTGCGCTGTACGTGAAAAGTCAGAAAGAAAAATATTTAGTGAAATAGGACGCATTAGGGATTTAAACAAGAAAGCAAAATTTATTTCAATGGGTTGTGTGGCGCAGATTTTTCCAGAGAAACTTGCGAAAATTTCAGACATTGTAATTGGCACTACTTCTATATATGAGTTTAAAGAGCAATTCAAAGATGAGCTGAAAGGCGTACTAATATCTGATTCCATCCAAAATCCCCACTATATATTTGGGCATTTACCAGCTCCAAAGGCTTATATAGATATAACCTATGGTTGCAATAATTTTTGTACTTATTGTGTAGTGCCTTACACTCGACTTAGAGAAGTTTCTCGCTCTTACAAATCAATATTACAAGAAATTCACAATGTAGTTGAAATTGGTGCAAAAGAAGTTATATTATTAGGTCAGAATGTTAATTCGTATAATTATGA
>JAVRLY010000018.1:11486-21456 GCA_031960885.1 Desulfurella sp.
TTGAAGAAATATTAATCGATTCAAAAGCAAAATTGCCTAATCAAGTACAAGGCAGAACAAGGACGAATAAAATTGTAAATATAGATAATTTTGAATTAAATTTAAAAGAAGGCGATATAGTGTTTTCAAAGGTAAAATCAGCAAATAAACATAGTTTTATTGGTGAGCTATGTACAAACTAGAAATCAGCGATTTAATTTTTAGCGATAATAGCAATAAAGCAAAAATAATTTTTGAAGATGAGAATGGCGATTATTATGCATTTTCACTCACAGCTGAAAGAGCTAGATTTATTTATTTGCTACTTTATCAAACCTACGTTCCAAAAAATACAGTATATGAGGTATTATTGAATTTTATTGATACGCTTTTAATAAAAGTTAAGTCAGTTGTTATTGAAGATGTCGAAAACTTAAAAGCATATTTGATTTTAGAAACGCAAGATTTCAAAGATATAAAAATTCCAATTTGTGCCCAAGATGCATTTGTAGTCGGGATTTTGTCAAAAGCAGATTTTTACATCAAAAAAGATACGTGTTTTATCGACCATGTTGAGTATTGTTGGCTTGATTTTGTTAAACGTTTTTTAGGAGTATAATTGAATATAAGAGAATATATTGAAAAAAACGAAGAATGTTATTTATCCAAATACGCAACTAAATCAAGTCAAACGAAAGGTAGGTTGAGATTTGAAGAGAAAGATGATATTCGAACTGAGTATATGAGAGATAGGGATAGGGTTATACATTCTAAATCATTTCGGAGATTAAAACACAAAACGCAAGTATTTTTTTCGCCTCTTGGAGACCATTATCGAACGCGCATGACACATACATTGGAAGTTTCGCAAATTGCTCGAACAATTGCAACCGCCTTAGGCCTTAATGAGACATTAACCGAAGCTATTAGTTTAGCTCATGATTTAGGCCATACGCCGTTTGGACATGCAGGAGAATCTGTTTTAAATAAAAAAACGTATGGAAAGTTCAAGCACTGGTTTCAAAGCTTAAGGGTAGTTGATGTATTAGAAAAAGATGGCAAAGGTTTAAACTTAACATTTGAAGTAAGAGATGGTATAGTAAAGCATTCAAAAGGTAGAGGCGATATTGTATTAGATAAAGCAAATTCCGCAGTTACGCTTGAAGGTCAAATTGTACGCATAGCTGATATAATAGCTTATGTAAATCATGATATAGATGATGCAATACGTGCCAAAATAATTAACGATATACCACAGAGATTATCAAAAGAACTTGGTGATACACACTCTAAAAGAATTGCAACAATGGTTAAAAGCGTTATAAAACAAACACAAGAATCTGGTTATAGACAAATATTGATGGAAAAACAAATACTTGAGTGTCTAAATGAATTGAGGGATTTTTTGTTTGATAATGTATATCTATCAGACGCTATACAAAAAGAAATTTCAAAAAGCTCTAAGATTATAAGTGACTTATTTGATTACTTTTTAGAGCATATTGACCAAATACCACAATATGGCCAAACTCAAGAAGAATCTGTTGCCGATTACATATCTGGGATGACAGACAGGTACGCAATGGATTTGTATTACAAAATTTTCATACCAAAATCTTGGGCTGTTGTGTAAAAAAGGGGGGTATTGTGCTAAATTTTGCTCAAAGATTATTAGACTATACTCAAAAAAGGGGTTTTGAACAATCGGAAATCTATGTTGAGAAAATTATTGAAAAATCTTTTGATTTGAAAAATGAAGTTGATTACTCAAAAAATTTGAACGAAACTATTGGTATAGCGCTTAGGCTTATCAAAGGTAATTTAGTTTTTTTCGTAAACTCTACTTTAAGTGACGAAAAAGATATTGAAAAGCTGATTGATGAGGCTTCATCAATGAATTACTCAAAAGTTAGCGATGCCCAAATATTGCCAAATATTCGTAGCGAGTTTAGTTATAGTCAAATGAATACGTTTGACGAGCTAGAGATAAAAGAAGCTATATATGAGATGAGTTCAATTGCTAAAAACTATGATAAGCGTATTCAAAATGTGAAGTCTGCTTCGGTGGTTATTCGCGAAAAACATAGTTTAGTGATTAATTCTTTTGGCGTTAAAGCACAACAAGCTTACAATAGTATTGAAGCGGGTGTAAGCGTTCTTTCAAAAGAAAAAATAGAAGAGATGGGTTGGTATAGTGAAAAAGGTTTTGCGCTAAGCGATATCAATTTTACCAACATATCTAAAATTGCATCTTTAAGGGCTTTGGAAAAATTAGAACCGTCAAGTTTATCTACAAAAAAATTAAGCGTCATAATCTCAAATGAAGTGATGTCTTATGTGCTTAAGTATTTTTTTAATATTTTTAGTGCTCAAAGTCTAATTGATAAAACAACTATGCTTGAGGTGGGAAAAAAGTTGTTTTCTAGTTCTGTTAGCATTATAGATGATAAGTATGCAAAAGGTGGAGTGAAATTTTTCATTGACGAAGAAGGAATGGTAAAGCAGACTACAAATGTTGTAGAAAATGGCGAATTAAAAACATTTTTACACAATACATACACAAGCAAAAAACTAAATTTGCCAAATACAGCAAATGCCAAAAGATATGGTTTTAGAAACCCTGTTAAGGTAGGACCCGCTAATTTTTATTTGAAGCCCTCAAACAAAAGTTTCCATGATTTATTAAGTAGTGTAGATGGTTTTTATATAACAGAAATCATGGGTATGCATATGGCAAACCCTGTAAGCGGAGATTTCTCTTTAGGCGTAAATGGTTTTTTGATTGAATCTGGCCAAAAGATAAAATATATAAAGGCATCAACGTTTTCTGATAATTTTTACAATATACTAAAAAAGGTTATGTCGGTTTCTAATGATTTGTATTTTAGTGGCTCTTGCGGTAGTCCGTCTGTGTGGGTAGTAGATTGTGTCATTGGAGGGGAAAATTGAGTATAGTAATACTGGATTTTGGTTCTCAATATACGCAACTTATTGCAAGACGTATAAGAAATATGGGTTATTATGCAGAAATCTTGCCGTATGATGCTAAAATTGATGCAAAAAGCACAAAAGGCATTGTATTGTCTGGTTCCCCATATAGCATATATGAAAAAGATGCGCCAAAACCAGATGAATCTATATATACACTAAAAGTCCCTATACTGGGGATTTGTTATGGCATGCAGCTTATTGCAGAACGGTTTAATGGAAAAGTAGGAAAGGCACAAAAAAGAGAATATGGATATGCTAAACTGTATTTGGACAAAACGGACGATTTGTTTGATGGTATAGATGATGGTAGTGTTGTGTGGATGTCTCATGCAGATAAAATAGATAGTCTTCCAGATGGTTTTGAAACAATTGGCCATACACAAAATTCGCCTTTTGCAGCAATTAGAAACCTTGATAAAAAAGTATGGGCTATACAATTTCATCCCGAGGTATCGCACACGCACAATGGTAGCAAGATACTTGAAAATTTTGTATCAAAGATTTGTGGTTTAAAAAAAGATTGGAATATGGAAGATTTTCTTGAAAAAACTTTAAATGAGATTAGGAATGAAGTAAAAAATAAAAAAGTGTTGTGTGCAATTTCAGGCGGTGTTGACTCGACCGTGCTGGTTGTTTTGTTAAATAAAGCAATTGGTGATAGCGTAATACCAGTATTTATAAACAATGGCCTTTTGCGCAAAGATGAAGAGAAAAATGTTCAAAAATCATTTGAAAAGCTTGGCATCAAGATAAACTATGTAGATGCAAGCGAGATTTTTCTTTCAAGACTTCAAAATATTAAAGACCCAGAACAAAAGCGCAAAATTATTGGCCATACATTTATTGATGTATTTAAAGATTTTGTTTCAAAATTTAGCGATGTTGAATACTTGGCTCAAGGTACACTTTATCCCGATGTAATAGAAAGTGTATCAGTTAAAGGTCCATCTGATGTGATCAAAAGCCACCACAATGTGGGTGGTTTGCCAAAAGACTTGAAATTTAAACTCATAGAACCCTTTAAATTTTTATTTAAAGACGAAGTAAGGCAACTTGCAAAACAACTGAACCTTGATGATAGTTTAATCAATAGACATCCATTTCCAGGGCCAGGTCTTGCTATTAGAATAATTGGTGATGTCACGAGCGAGAAGTTAGATATTCTTAGGCAAGCAGATGCTATAATCTTGGAAGAGATTAAAAGAAGTGGTTTTTACGATAGTCTGTGGCAGGCTTTTGGCGTTTTGCTTGATTTAAAAAGTGTTGGTGTGATGGGAGATAAAAGGACTTATGAATACACAATTGTTGTTAGGGTAGTTGAAAGCTTTGACGGTATGACAGCAAATTGGACATATTTGCCAAAAGAGGTGTTAAATACGATTTCTACGCGTATAATTAATGAGGTATCAATGGTAAATCGTGTGGCGTTGGATATTTCCAATAAGCCACCAGCAACAATTGAATGGGAGTAAGATGGAAAGGCGTTTAGTGCTTAGTGATCCAGCATATTTAGGTAATGTGTTGTATAATCGTAAAGAGACATTGAAAAAAGTAGAACAGAAACTTAACGTTTATATAGTTTTTAGAGGCGGAGAGGTTTTAATTAAGGGTAGTGATAAAAATATACAACTTGCTTACAATTATTTAAAAAATATTAACGATATGGTTGACAAAGGTGTACTTATAGGTGAAAGCGCTATAGATAGTTTAGTCTCTGAACTTGATTATGACAATACAATTAATGCAAAAGTGATTTTTAACCCACCAAAAGCTCATTCAAAAATAAAAGCCATAATGCCTAAAAATATTAATCAGTCAAGATACCTTGAACTCATCGAAAAAAATACCATAACATTTGGTATTGGACCAGCTGGTACGGGGAAGACGTATTTAGCAGTATTTGCAGCAATAAATACTTTACTGGAAAAAAAAGTAAAACGCATTATCTTAACAAGACCAGCTGTAGAAGCAGGAGAAAAACTGGGTTTTTTACCTGGTACATTATATGAAAAAATCAACCCATATATGAAGCCATTATACGATGCAATTTATGATTGCATAGAGACTGAGCTTGCTTTGAAATTAATTGAACAAGGCAAAATTGAAATAGAGCCATTAGCTTACATGCGTGGAAGAACATTGAATAATGCTTTTATTATTCTAGATGAAGCTCAAAATACAACAGTTAGTCAAATGAAAATGTTTTTAACTCGAACTGGTTTTGAATCTAAGGTGGTAATAACTGGCGATGTTACACAAATAGATTTGCCTTATAGTATAAAAAGTGGATTAGTAGATGCAATTCATTTACTTAAAAAACTTAATTTAGATTCTATAGGTTTTGTTGACTTTAAAAAAGAAGATGTTTTAAGAAATCCAATAGTATCAAAAATCGTTGAAGCATATGAAAAAAGAGATAAAGATAATCAAGAAAGCAAAAACGATTATTGAAAAATATAAGCATTTAGTTACAAATGAGTTTTTGCTCGCAATAATTTTTTTTGCTATAATTGTTTTCCTTATAGTTCCAAAGAGTAAATTAGGTATTAGTGCACTTAAAGTAGGTGATGTAGCGCCCAAAACTATTCGCTCAAACGTATCATTAACAGTAGAAGATCCATACGCTACGCATGCGAAAATTCAACAAGCAGAAGCTGCAGTGCCTAATGTATTTGATTACAACCCCGAACTTTATAATGATTTATATGAAAAAATATTGATTGGATTTAAAGATATATCAAATATAAAAAACAAAACAGCTGCGTTACAAAAATTTAATCAAGATTTGGACCTAAATTTAGATCAAGATACGTTTGACCAAATTATAAAAAATAAAAATAGTATTTTGAGATTTACTAATACAATATTAAAAGACATTAATCATTACTATGTTTTGTCTGGACCTTCGGACTATCAATATGTTAAAAATCAGGTTTTGATGTACAATACAGAATTAAAAACAAGCAGACTAGAAACAAACACTGAGAAGTTTATTGATTTGAATACTGCTAAAGCACTTTCATATGACAAATTGCATTGGTCTGTACCAAACTCAACATTTAGAAAATTGATAATAAATTTTGTATTTTCTCAAATAAAGCCAAATACATATTTTAATTTGCAAAAAACTCAAGAGTTTAAAAAACAAGCTAGACAAAAGGTAATACCTGTATATTTAAAACTATCACGCGGAGAAGTAGTTGTACGAGAAGGTGATGTAATTGACCGTAACACATTTGTCAAGCTAAAAGCTCTAAATTCGTTGCTTGAAGTAAAAAATAGATTTTTAGACTTAATTGGAATTATCGCAATATTGGCTCTATTTTTTATAACTTTAGCCCTTGTTTATAAAAAATTAAGACCTACTGAGAAATTTTCATATAAAAAATTGATTTTAATTACAGGTTCAATAGTTCTATTTCAAGTTATTTTAATAAAAGTATTTTATTTTTTATCAGTTGCCATTGGTTATTACTCACCAGACTTCCCAAAAAGTGCTTTATTGTATTTAATACCTTTTGCTGTTGCTTCAATACTTGGTGTGTTGCTGATTGGGTTTAAATACTCAATTTCTATGTCGCTTATTACTGTTATTTTGGCATCAATAACTGTAGATAATAGTCTTAGGTTTATGATTTTTATTTATGCATTTTTAGATAGCGTAATTGCTAGTGTATATATTGTTGGGAATAGAAACAGAGGTGGTGTTGTTAGGGTAGGTTTTCTAATATCACTTATTAATGCATTACTTATAGTAATCTTTTATATGCTCCAAAGCAATACTATATTTAATAGTGTTACTTTAATTAGCATTGGCTTTGGTGCTTTAAATGGTATATTAACTGCAATTATTATAAGTGGTGTATTGCCTATTTTTGAGTGGCTATTTGATATTACTACAAATGTTAAGCTTCTTGAGCTTGGCAATCTCAATCACCCACTGCTGAAAGAATTGGCTATTAAAGCTCCAGGAACATATCATCATAGTATTATAGTATCAAGTTTATCAGAAGCTG
Organism: Desulfurella sp.; assembly: GCA_031960885.1. Taxonomy (GTDB): domain Bacteria; phylum Campylobacterota_A; class Desulfurellia; order Desulfurellales; family Desulfurellaceae; genus Desulfurella. The sequence continues at coordinate 18,473 of JAVRLY010000018.1, forward strand.
CATCTCAAGCAATTGGCGCAAATTCATTACTTGCTAAAGTAGGCTCTTATTACCATGATATCGGAAAGACAAAAAAACCAATATACTTTATAGAAAATCAATTTGATGTAGAAAATCCACATGATAGACTTATGCCTTATGTAAGTAGTTTAATTATTAAAAATCACGTAAAAGATGGCGTAGAAATAGGAAAAAAATATAGACTAGGCTCTCAAATCATTGATATTATTGAACAACACCACGGTACAATGATTGTAAAGTATTTTTACGATAAAGCTAAAGAAATGGGCTTAAACCCTAATGAAGAAGATTTTCGCTATTGTGGTCCAAAACCACAGTCTAAAGAATCTGGCATTGTTATGCTTGCAGATAAAATTGAAGCAGCTACAAAGAATTTAAGCGATCCAACAATCACACATCTTAAAAATTATGTTAAAAATATAACAAATGAAATATTTTTAGATGGTCAGCTAGATGAATCAGATTTGTCATTGCGCGAATTAAACCTAATTGTAGATAGTTTTGTTAATGTTTTAATTGGTATATTTCATCATAGGATAAAGTATAAGTGAAAACCATTATAGATGAGTGTGGCATAGGAAATAAAATTTATTTTAAAAAGTTCATTGATTTTTTGTATAAAAGATTTAATGTATCAAGAAAAAAGGAAATAAATATTTTATTTTGCAATATTGATAAAATAAAAGAACTTAACCAGCAATTTAGAAAGAGAAAAAGGCCAACCGATGTCTTGTCTTTTTATGGATATAGTGATAATATACTTGGCGATATAGCTATATGTTGTGAAGTTGCAGAAAAAAAAGCTAAAGCATTTAAGATGGACAAGGAAGAATTTATACTATTTTTAATTACACATGGTTTTTTGCATCTTTTGGGTTATAAGCATGATAGTATAGAAGATTACGAAAAAATGGTTGATTTACAAAAAAAAATACTGCAAGAATGGGGTAATCTATGAAAAAGAAGTTTTTGTTGGTTTTACCGATATTTGCAACCGGATTATATTTAGGAAAAAAAACAAAATTAATTAAAGACGTAAAGAAAGATATAAATAATATTTTTGAGAATGATCCAGCAGCACGAAGTATACCAGAGGTGCTACTGTGTTATCCAGGACTGCATGCTTTATGGATCCATAGACTGTCTCATTTACTTTGGAGTAAAAATTTAAAACTTGTAGCACGTTTTACTTCACATATTGGTAGATTTTTGACGGGGATTGAAATTCATCCTGCAGCAAAAATCGGCAGAAATTTTTTTATTGATCACGGCATGGGCGTTGTTATTGGAGAAACTGCAGAAATTGGAGATAATGTAACGCTATACCAAGGCGTAACACTTGGTGGCACGAGCTTAGAAAAAGTCAAAAGACACCCAACTATTGGAAATAATGTGGTTATTGGCAGTGGTGCCAAAATATTAGGTGCTTTTAAAATAGGTGATAATTCTAAAATAGGTTCGAATAGCGTAGTTGTAAGAGAGGTACCAGACAACTCAACAGTAGTAGGCGTGCCAGGTAAAATAATCAAGAAAGAAATATCCGAAGAAAAAAAAGATCTTGATCATACAAAATTACCAGATGTTGAGGGTAGGTTATTTAGGTATTTACTTCATAGAATTGAAGAGTTAGAAAAAGAGATTCAAGCTGTGTATAAAGGTGATAAAGATATTATTGAAGCTGAAGAAAAGAAAAATCTAGAAGAACTCAAAAAAATAGAAAATTATATAAAAAGCTTTGATATAGGCATAGGAGGCATTAATGGAAAAAATGACGATTAGTCAAAAGATTTTAGCAAGACATGCAGGCAAAGAATATGTAAAAAGCGGAGAGATAATTTTAGCTGATGTAGATTTAGCATTTGCAAATGATGTTACAGCTCCAATTGTGATAAAATTTGTAAATGATTTGGGGGGCGTTATTAGCGATAAGAATAAAATAGCGCTTATACCGGACCATTTTACGCCAAACAAAGATATAAATTCTGCTAACCAATGCAAAATCATGCGAGATTTTGTTAAGCAAAATAATATAGAGCATTACTGGGAATCTGGAGAGGTAGGTATAGAGCATGCACTACTGCCTGAGCAAGGCTATATAAAACCAGGCATGTTGATTGTTGGGGCTGATTCTCACACATGCACGCATGGAGCATTTGGCGCATTTGCAACAGGAATGGGTAGTTCTGATGTAGGTTTTGCTTTTGCAACGGGGAAATCGTGGTTTAGAGTACCAGAATCAATCAAATTTATTATAAATGGCAAGAAAAATAAATGGACAACTGGAAAGGATTTTATACTTAAGATTATTGGTAGAATTGGTGTTGATGGGGCCTTATACAAATCAATGGAATTTTGTGGTAGTGCAATTAGTGATTTATCTATGGATGAAAGAATGACAATGTGTAATATGGCTATTGAAGCAGGTGGTAAAAATGGCATTATTGCAGCAGATGAAGTTACAATTAATTATCTAAAGGAAAGAAACATAACGGATTTTGAAATATTTTACAGTGATGAAGATGCACAATATGTAAAGATTTTCGAATTTGATGCGGCCAATATAGAGCCTCAAGTAGCGTTTCCGCATTTGCCAGAAAACACTAAAGGAGTTAGTGAAATTAAAGAAGAAATAAAGATTGACCAGGCCTTTATTGGGTCATGTACAAATGGTCGCATAAGTGACTTAAGGATTGCGGCGTCAGTATTAAAAAATAACAAAGTTGCAAAATATGTTAGATTGATAATAATTCCAGCTACTGTGGAAATTTATAGACAGGCTATGCGCGAAGGGTTATTTGATATATTTTTGGATGCTGGAGCTGTTATTTCTACGCCAACATGTGGACCATGTCTGGGTGGTCATATGGGCATATTAGCCGATGGTGAAGTTGCAATATCTACATCTAATAGAAATTTTGTTGGTAGGATGGGCTCACCAAAGTCATTTGTGTATTTGGCTAACC
>JAVRLY010000019.1:0-20994 GCA_031960885.1 Desulfurella sp.
TATCAAACAATTTTCTTTAAATCCCACAATTGGCAGCTAAAACTTGCCTTTATGATAAGCCTTATGACATGTCTCGCATCTTTAAATCCCACAATTGGCAGCTAAAACTGAGCTTTTCGCCGATCTTAAACTTATGCTCTAATTGCTTTAAATCCCACAATTGGCAGCTAAAACTTGCGACTTTTGTGGTAGTTCTGCAACTCCAATAACTTTAAATCCCACAATTGGCAGCTAAAACTCATATTTTTTGTATACCTTTTTTGTTGAGTTGTCAATACAATTAACATGTTAAAATGTAATTTTTTTTAGCAAAATTTTCTCGAAGCTCTGATAATGCATAACAAAACAAATTGATATTTAACATACTACAATATATTTGCTGTTGGGTCAAAATCTTTTCCAATATTTTCCCTTGATAAATAGTTTTTTGCAATCATTTTGTAAATCACAACATAGTCTTCATTTTCATTTATAATTTTTCTCAAATCAGCTTCTAAAGCAAACAATTTTGCATCAGATATATTGCCTTCAAATACAGATTTTTGCGTATGGTGAAGATACTGTCGGCATTTTTTCATGATTTTAGGAAGTCTCTTTTTCCCTTCTTTTGTTTCTGTGGAAATATCGTATACAAGAATGACATACATAAACTACCACCATATTTTAAAATGTCTATATTGCTCTTCGTATAGTAGATGCTTTATGAGTTTATAAAGCTCAAGGCGTATAATTTTTTGATAACTAACTTTTCTTTTGAGTTTTTTGTGAATAATAGTGGATTTCATTTTCTCATCAAATGCTTTAACTATAATTTTTCTTCCTTCTTCTTTTAGGTAGCAGTAATTTAGCTCTTTATCAAAATGTTTTTCTGTGATTTGATTATTGTTAATCAAGTCAAATAGTATTCTATCTCCAAAAATCGGCTTAAAAATTTCAGCGACATCAAGTGCAAGCGAAAACCTTCTATAAAATGGTTCATGAAGATAGCTTATGGTGGGATTTAGCTGAGTCATATAAATCTCTTTGATTACAGCGGTGTAAACAAGACTATTTAAAAATGATATCAATGCATTCATATCATTATCTGGCGGATGTTTTACCCTTTTTTCAAATTCTATCTTATTTTTAGTAATTATGGGAAAGTTTTTGTAGTAAAAATCCCTTGCATTTCCTTCTACGCCCATAAGTTGTGAAATATCAGTTTGGTTTTCAATGCTTTTATTGTATGTTTCAAGTGTTTTTACTGTTTCTTCATCAATTGCAGCATACCTTTTTAAATTGTAAATAAAACCATGAATTGCACCTTTAACAAATTCTTTTGCTATATAGAGCCTTTGCTCTTTATCAAGATAATGTTTTGCTTGGTGAACAATTACTTCACCAGAAAGCAACTCTTCCTTTGGATAAAAGCTACCAGTCCACCAACCATAATAGTTAAAAAAATGAATAACAATGCCATTTTGTCCAAAAAAGTTGATAGCTTTTGTATTTATATCAATTTCACCAAATAAATACAAACTCTCAATATCATTTATAGGTATGTGAATGTCGCCATCAACTGTTTCTAAAATTACAGAATTGTCCTTGCGGCTGATTCGCCCGCTTTTAAATATGTAATAATCTTTCATGACTTTCCTCAACAATAACAAAACTCATAATAACTGCACTTTTTGCAGTATGATTTGTTGATAGTAGGCGTGGGAGATGGAATTGAGATTAATTTTTGTATACTCTCAATAGTAAAATCAAGTTGTTTTTCATCTTCATCAGAAAGGGTTATTTTTTCTCTTCTTTTTAATTTTGGATAGTCAATTATTCCTTCTAGATCAATTCCAAGTTTTCTAAAATAATAAATATAGTATTTTAGTTGCCAAATATGTGATTCTTCAAGAGAATTTGATTTTTTAACCTCATGAATAATCCCTCTTTTTGCCTCTATCATGTCTATTTTTATTCCATCAAACATTATTTCTTTTCTTTTTCTTGCGTACGAATTTTCGTGAATTATTTTTCCAATTTCTACAAGTTCACTTGTGTGCTCCATAGATATATTTTTACTAAACAACCAAAGTTTTCGCTGACAAACAGTATAATATGATATTTGTGTGCCGGTTATAATTGGGCTATTTTGCATACGACACTACACCACCTTTTTGCAAAATTTTTTATATAATATTATCGGATTCATTTGATTCTTCTATCTTATGCACTTTTCTTTTAACAAGCCCTATTTCTGAAAAATAAATAAAACTTTTTAAAATTTTTATTTGATGTCTTTTGCAAAATTGAGAGCCATTTATATCATTAAGATTGCTCACCATATTGCCATATAACTGAACTGGAATTGTATAGTCCATTAGTTCTGCTTGTTTTCTTAATCGTTCAATTTTATTGTTACCTTTATCGTCAATAAAATCTAATAAACCATTAATTATAAAACGATTTTTATTATAAATATCTTCTGGAATAACAATATAATTATTGGTAATTTGCCTAAAATCATCCTGCGCTTGTACTCTTGATAAACTTCTATATCCTATTTCAAGTAAATCTTTAAATTTCTTATATTCACTATAATATTTAGTTTTTTCTATGTTTTTAAAAATCTTATTAATCATATCTTGTTTATCCTCTTCTGAAAGAAGTTTATCATTATAACTTTTTAATACCTCCCAGGAAGCATTAAAAAGGTCGCGGTCGTAAATATTATTAGGCGTCGAATCAAAAATATAAATATTGGGTTCTTCCATTACATATTCCCTTTTTCTATAACATCGACCAAATCTTTGAAGTAGATTTTCAATTGATGCATGTTCGGTAATCAACATATCAAAATCTATATCTAAAGATGCTTCGACTATCTGAGTAGCAATCCATACACACGGGGCTGAAGCCTCCATAATATCATTTTCTTTCTTTTTTCTATCTTTACCAATAAACTGCGAATGAATCATGTTTGGAGAGAATTCTTTGAGAAACTCATAAAGAAGTTGAGCTTTTCTCACAGTGTTACATATAATGAGAATCTTTTTATCTTGATTTTTAAGAAGTAGTTCTTTTGTTTTATCAGACTCAATATTTTCATCTACGATACTAATTTTATGTCTTTTTATATTGATTAGTTGAGGTTTAAAAACATACAAATTATCAAGACTTTTTAACTCTTCCGCAAGAAACGGTGGCAAGGTGGCAGTCATAAGCATAAATCTACCACCAAGTTTATGAATCTCTTTGAGAAAAACAACTATTGCAGCAATAGAGGCAGGAGAAAAACTCTGTATTTCATCTAAAACAATTTTGCTATAACTACAAGTTAAATATGTAAATTCAAACCCTGGATATTTGAATACACTGGTAACAAGCTGATCGGCTGTTGCAATTGTCAATAGATACGATAGTTTTCTTGCTTTTTCTATTTTATCTTCGTACTCATCTTCGTTTGTTTCGGTTTGGGCAAAAAAATAAGAAGTCTCTCCGTGAAGCAAACTAACATTATCGCCAAAAATATCTTTAAATCTTTTATACATTGCATTTACCGCAATTCTAATTCCAAGTAAATAAAAAGACTTTTGCTCATTAATCCAATTCATAGCAGCTTCAGTTTTCCCCATTCCTGTAGAAGCAACAAGAATAATACTTTTATCAGAATTTTTTCCTGCTTTTGTTTGAAATTCTCTTAGCTGGATTTGTTTTTCTTTAATAAATTTTTGTAAATCATAATGGTAATTTCCTTTATAACTCTCCTCTGGGTCAATTCCGGCAGAAGCACAGTAGTCACATTTCATAAGCGAACCGAGCCATTTTACTCTGTAAGGGAAAAAGGTGTTCCACATTGCTCTATCTTCTGCTGTATTATATATGTTAAGAAGGTCATTGACTTTATAATAATATTCTACTTTAAAACTCCAATTATTTTCTATCCAGTAAAGCATATTCTCAATTAAATTATCATTTGGAATCATACCTTCTCTATGATGATGTGATAAGATTACGAATATAAAAAAATTAAAAAATCTTTCTTCATCCATTTGAAGTTGTTTGAGATAGGTTTTTATGGTTTCTTCGTCTTGTTGGGTTATAAATGCCGGGGATAACCATTCATGAGGGATATTGCCATTGTTCCATCTAAACCTCTCGGGAAGCCTAAGAAGGTTTCTCATTTTATTTTGGAATTCGGGGTTTATTTTCCCAAAATCGTGAAATTTTATTAGTTTTTTAATGATAAATTTTTCTTCTTCATTCAATTTTAAAAATAGTTTTAATTTTACAAAAGCTTCCAATACTTTATTGGTATGTTCTTCTAAAGTTTCTCCGTTTGATTTTGCATAAAATACTTTCATTTTGCTCTCTTACTGAGTAGATAAAAAAAATACTATATCATTTTCGTTATCTTCCAAAATAAATTCTTTACGAAGATGAACATTTTCTGTTATATAATTCACCTCAACAAAATGGAAAATTCTATTGTCTTCAAAAGAACTCACTGGTTCGTACCAGAAAGGCAATCGATATTTAGTTCCAACATTTTCTATTAAACATTCTTTTGGAACATACATAGGCAATTTAGATTGTGCAGCTCTTCCTGAAAAGGAGTCTAATTCTACAATCTTCAAATCCTCAATAAGAGCAATGTCTTCATTTCGGCCTAATACAGGAACCTTCCCTTGTATTTTTGTATATAGCTGAGAACATAAATTTTCATTATCATTTTCAAAACATATATGTATAACTAAGTTCATATTCGCATGCAAGTCAATAAATTGAATTCCATGAGTAGCCGTTTTAGTGCTATTGTCAACTTTTATTTTATAGGGATTTTGTGGGCGACTTTTAGGATCACGATCAAATTTATAAACTCTTTGCATATTTGCAATTACCGCATCGCTTTTTCCCTGAATACTTATTTTGATAGGCTTGTATTCCTTTAGCTCTAAAATATCATGTACCATACCTCTTATCATTGATGGAGTTGGCAAGGGGTATGTTTGTACATATCCAAAACTTCCTTCTTTTCGATAGTTACATAAATTTTGATAGAGTTTTATTTTTACAGCTTTCATATCAATTGCCTTAATTTTATCTATACACGTCATTTAGTTTTGTTTTTATTTCCTTGAAAAATTCATCTATCGATAGTTTCTTATCTTCTGGCAAATTAATTTCTTTAACATTAGAAAATATTCCAGCAAGACTACCAACAAAAGTATGATCTCCTATTTCCATACCATTAAACTCTCTCTTTAAAATTTCATTTATCGGTTCTACGATAATTTTTATAGATTCTATACCAAAATTCAGGGCTATTTTGTTATAGAAAAATGGGTTTCCGCTATTGTAGATACCACCAATAACAAATAGGGGTGACAAATCTTCTCTTCTTCCTTTTATATCTCGATACAATATTTTTACAGTATCAAGAAACATAGAGAGTCTTTTTTTCTTCTCTTCATTATTGAGCGCAATATTATAATTAGCGTCAACACCAACTTTATCAAGATCAACAGTTAATGTGTAAGTATAAAAAGATTTGTGTATTTCTGTTTGAAAAATCATATTCTCTAACCCTTCTTTCCGTGCAGACAACCCCATATTATTGCCATAATCAGTATCATTGTTCCAACTCTCAAAACTTACTGCATCGCTTAATCTCGCAATCGCTTTTCTAATTTTTCCCCTCGAGCCTTCCCCTGATGTTTTCATATATCCGAAAAAATCTATTTCTGGATAGTCCCTAATTGTTGCATTCGCTTCAAATTGAACTACCTTGCCGTCGCTTCCTACAGGCGTTAATGGCATGCCAAATTCTTCATTCATTATCCTTACAATATCATATCGTAGAGCTTGTCTTGAAATATAGGAGTAACTTCTACCTTTAAAAGAAAGCCGCTTAAGACTCGTTATATTCGCCGTGCTTTCACCATAATTAAGGTTTTCACCTTGAAAGATCATCGTTAAAGTTAAAAAGTTAGCCATTATTAACCTCCCCTTGTGTTTTTATATTGGATAATAGTCCATTAACAAATGCGTATCCAAAACTCATAAAATTATCTATATTAGTAAGTTCTTCGTTGCTACCGAGTTTAATTTCAGAACCATATGCCATACTTAGCCTCAAATATTTGTCTAAAAATGAGTTTCTATCGCTTATTTTTAGGTCGTTTAATAATTGGTAAGCGATGCCCTTGATTTTATTATCTTGTCCAATCTTTTCTCCAAGAGTTTTACCATTAAAAAAAGCCTTATTTATAATTTGCTCTGGCGCCATTACATCTCCTCCTTTGGTTTTATTGATGTATTTAATAATATACCTTGTTATTTTTGAAATAGAAAATTTAGCTGTATTTTTTGACTTTGTTTCAAAAGATCTAATAAAATATTCAAAATACCTTGATAAATCTGAAAATCCGAGTGTTTGTTCTAATGTCTTTTTGAGAATCTCTTCTCCAACATCTAAATAAATATCTCTATCTATATAAAACCCTTTAGGTACACCTGTTTCCCCAATTGTTTGTATAAATTCGGCTAAATTTTTAGTAATATTGTAATTGTAAATATTATAAGCTTTGGTTGATTGTCCTCCAAATTGATTTTCCTCTATTTCTATAAAGTTTATATTTTCAATAACTGCCTGTGCCTGTCTGCGAACTAACTCAAGAGTAACTTCCTGTAAAATAGTATAGAAAGGTTTATTTTGGTTTTCCTTTTGGTTAATTTTTTCTTTAAATATCCAGAATGAATTATATAACGTAAAAATATCTGAATTTCTGTTCAAAGTGTAAAAAAAGGTCTTATACCTCTTGTCAACTTTTCTATTTAAAAAAACCATGCCATGAAGTGCACAAGAATAAATTAGAGCACAGAGGGAACATATTTTGGTCTTAGAAGGTTGAAATCCCCATATCCAATTCGAATTATCTGTATTAAAACCAAGTATTTGAGTTATAGCATTATCAATATCATATTCTTTTTTTAGTTTTCCACATATATAACATTTCTGGTCATTTTTTATTAGTAGTGTATCACTTTTGTTTTTGTTAAGTTGATCGAGATATTTAGGTATTTTTTCATAAGAACAAATTCTTTTTGTAACTTCATAATTTAAAAAATAGGCAATAAAATCATCTCCATTATTGTCAAGCAGATATTCATAAACATTTAAATTAGAATTAAAACCATTGAGAATATTTTTTACATCTTCGACTTCAACCAGTATATTATTTCCAGCAAATAATTCATTAAGATCTTTTCCGTAAATTGTTTTAATAAAACAATTTACGATTTTACCATTTAAGGCGGTTTCCTGAAGCATCTTCTTGTTTATTTTTGCACTCGAATCATGGATTTTATTTATTAACTTTTCAATTTTTTCCTTATAGCTATCAATATCAAAAAACATATCAAAGGCTAATTTCTTATACTTTTCATAAAAATTACTAAGTATATTGGAATCAAATTCTAAATAATTATCTTCTATAGTAAGATTATCAGAAAAATCCTGTTTTATTTCCTCAATATTCATTTTTCCTTCACTTAAGACATTGAGGAAACCAACTATCCCTGCGTTGTAATACCAATCCCTTAAATACACTTTATATCTCTTATTATACGTCACTCCACTACCTCCAACATTCCAAAACCCTCACTGCGTCTTGCGCCAATACCAATATCGTATAATAGTTCCAATACTTTGCTTGGGGCTTGTATTGTAAATTGACCATTTAAAGCAGGCAGTGTTATTTTATATTCATGACCAGAATCTCCCGAACCATGAATTACGGGGGCAAAAGAAAGCTTATTTGAGAGATTAATATATATGCTATCCGTTAATATTGCATTGTTTAGGTATTTTTTACATAAAGTTACTATATTTAGTTTCATAAAATTTACAAATGTATCAACATCCACTTTTTTGAGATATTTAAAATCTTTATTCACGTTAACAAATTCTGGTATTGCATAATAATCCCCATCTTCTACGTCTCTAATCAAAAAAGGCGATAAGGTTTTAAATGTGATTTGAGTTTTGTTTGTAAAATCCTTTTTTGGCAAAAGATATAGGTTTTTTACAGAAAAGTTTTTATCAAATAGCACAAAGCCATTATTATTGTTTGATATTGCCATCAAACCATTATAAACTCTTATGAGATATTCATAATCGTTAGAAGAAAAGAAAAAATTAATATAATCGCCTTTTAGCTTTAAATAATTGCCATTTTTTTCAACGGGCATATAAACTGAAAAAGTAAATGGCTTTACCATTCTATCCTGATAAATTTTTTTGGCAAATAATTTTCCATCACTGCCACTTTTTTTAAATGCCTCCTTAATCAGTGAAAGAAAATACCTGCGATAATCAGCAGGTACAATTGTAAAACTGCCTATATAAATCCTGCAACTAAACCTCATATGTACTCCACTCTTAAATTATATTAAAAAAATTGTAACACAGTTTACTTAAAAATCAAGAAAAATTTGATAAAATTATACGTTATTTAGTACATTATCAACAATTATACTCTTAGCTCTTTTTGATGAAGCAGCAAAATCTCAAAAAGTTAAAAAGAAGCTATACGCGTTTAATGGTCTTTTGTTTGTTTAAAATATACTTAGTCTGGCAACACTTTAAGACCTGTTTGTTCAAAAAAGCTTAGCGCCTTCCAAAGAAAGAAATTTATACTACACTTTAGATAGGCAATCCAAAACATCTTCTTCACTTAATTGGTGGAAATCATCATAGAACATACCAACGCTGAAAAACGGGTCGTTAGAAACAATAAGTGCTACAACTGTAGCTAATTTACTTAATTTGTCAAATGTATCTTGTGCAATTGGGCCAACTGCTACTATAATTTTTTTCGGGTTAAACTTCTGTAGGTCTTTTATAGCTGCCAACATAGACAACCCTGTAGCAATGCCATCATCTACCAAAATGATAGATTTAAAACTAAGATCTGGCAGCGGTTTTTTTCGATATTTCGCAACATAATCGTTAATTTTATTTTTAACGCTCAATATATACTCATCTGTAACAATATTTGAAAAAACAGGGTTGATAACCACTTCGCCAAATTCGCCAATAGCACCAATAGCAAATTCCTCATTTTCTGGGTGAGGTATCTTTTTTGAAATATATACGTTAAAATCAAGACCCAACTGTTGCGCTATAATAGCACCAATTGGGACACCGCCGCGCGGCAATCCAAGCACAATTGCATTATCATCAACCATATTTTTTAGTTCTTTAGCTAGTAATACACCTACTTCTTCTCTGTTTTTAAAACGCAATTTCATATATATTTTCTAAATCTCTGTATTGTTCGTTATAATCCATGCCAAAGCCTACCAAAAAACCCTTTTGTACATCAAATAATTTAAAATCAGGTTCAATGCTTATAACTCTATTTTCTTTTTTATCGATAGCTACACACACATATACCTTTTTTGCGCCCAAACTCAAAATATAATCTTTGACTTTTGATATTGTCTGACCTGTATCTAGTATATCATCAATTAACAAACATAACTTGCCCTTAACATCCAATGTGGGTTTTTTGAGCCATTTTAATTGAGTGCTTTTGTCAAATTCATAACTTTTCACAGCAATTGCTTCGTATTCAAATGCAAACTCAAATAATTTAGACAATTTATCAAAAAAAGGCTTTCCCCCCTTTTCTATGAAAAAAACAATTACGGATTGTTTGGCAAACTCTAAATTTATCTGTTTTGAAAGCTCAATTATACGATCTTCTATCTCTTCTTTGCTAATAACTTTTCTTAAGTTCATAATATTCCATCAATTTCTGTTTTACACTTTGGGCATCGCCCACCTATGAGTGCATTTTTTATTATATCAAACCCTTTGCGTTCAATCAATAATTCTCCACATTTATAACAGTATGTATTTTCTAGATTGCTTTTTGTAACATTGCCACCATAAACATACCTTAGGCCAACAGATTTTCCTATATAATATGCATTTTGAATAGCTTTAATAGACGTTGGAGTAATACTGGTTAATTTATAAGTTGGATAAAACGCACTAATATGCCAAGGGATAGCTTCATCTATGGATTTTATAAATTTTGCGATTTTTTCTATTTCTTCATCTGAATCATTCAATGTAGGAATTAAAAGCGTAGTTAACTCAACCCAAATCCCCTGCTCTTTTGCATATTCTATAGCTGATAAGACGGGTTTTACCCTTCCTCCTACTATGTTTTTGTAAAAAGATCCACTCATAGATTTTAAATCAATATTTACTGCATCGATAAGGCCTTTCATTTTATCAATAGCTAGCTTAGTCATAAAACCATTTGTCACAAAAACATTTTTTAAGCCTTTCGTCTTAGCAATCTTTGCACAATCTATAGCATACTCAAAAAACACGGTTGGCTCAGTATAAGTATAAGAAACACTCTTGCAATCCAAAAATAATGCATCAGATACCACATTATTAGTAGAGTAAAATTTGCCTATAACCTCATCATGATAATACATATACTGGCTAATCTCATAGTTTTGACAATTTAAACATGTAAAATTACAACCTATGGTAGCTATTGAATAACTCTTAGAGCCAGGTAAAAAATGGTAAAGAGGTTTCTTTTCTATCGGGTCAACACTTTGAGCTATGATTTTTTCATAAACTAAACTATATAGTTTTCCATCTATGTTTTTTCTAACTCTACATATGCCGCTTTTATTATTTTCTATCACACACCTGTGGGCGCATAAATCACATCTAACTCTTTTGTCGCTCAATTGCTTATATAATATAGCTTCTTTCATACAAGCTCCTTATAAAACTGGTAAAGTTATTTTAAATATAGTGCCATTTTCATCACTTTCAACATCAACGGTTCCGCCATGCAAATTTATAATATTTTTTACAACTGGCAAAGCTATACCTTTTTTGGTTGAACCACCAGAGACAAAAGGTTCAAATATATTTTTCAGTATAGCTTGTGGTATTGTATGTTGCCTATTCGATATTTCTATAATTAATATTTTTTTATTTGAAATTGAATTTTGATAAGATTGTATATAAATTATCGCAGGTTCTTTTGTTGATTCAAGTAAACTATCTATAATATTATTAATAGCCACTGCAAATTTTTTTCTATCAAGCTTGACAAATTTTATATGATCATCCATGTTAAGATTGAAAGTTAAATTCTTGATTCTTTTTTGAAAGTCAGCCACTATTTCATTAAATAGAGCTATAATATTGACATCTTCAAACATCATTTTTCCATCTGATATTTGTAAAACATTATTTAATACTACATTGAGTTTTTTACTCTCGTTTTTTATCCTTTCAATATATTTATCGATATCTTCAATTTTTCCTTCTTTTATCTTCCTATCAAGTATATCTGCTATGCCCCCAATAGACATAAGAGGGTTCTTTAATACATGTGACATATCTTCTGTAAAAGATTCCAATATCTTGATTTTTTCTTGTTCTATTAGTTGTTTTTGTAGAGAATCTATCTCTTTAATATATTTAGTAAGTTGAATATTCTTTTCTTCAAGCTCAGCCCTTAGATTTTCTCTGATAATCGAGTAATATGCCACATATTCGCTAATTACACCAGAAGGAAAAGATATTATATATAAAGGTACAATTTTGTAAATTAAATCTAAAATATCTAAATGTGCATTTATACCTAAATAAAATATTAAAACCGAAGAAACAAATGCAAGAAAAAGTCCATAATAAAATCCAAGCAGAATGGAAGCTACTGAAATTATGACAAAATAACCACTGTAAAATAAACTATGCACGCCACCTGTGTTATACATAAAGTATGTAATAACAAATTGATCTACAATAAATGTAAAGAAACAAAATATATGACAATACTTACTATCAATTGTTATCCTGACTATATAAAATAAAATATACACATAAATAAGACCCAAAAAAATATAGTAAATTATATCGTTACTTTTTGAGTTATACATACACCAAAAAACAGCTGCAACAGTAGATATTATCCTAATAAACAATATTATAAAATTTAAGTATATTGGCGGTATCATTCGGTCAATGTATTCTATTCTCATTTTTCTTGCAAATTCACCCAAAAACAGTAATATTAATGATAGCATTATTTGCAAAAAGTGTCAATGAAGGGTTAAAATAAAATGTTATTTAAAAAGAACAATAATTTACCTTATATAGATAGCTTAAAAAATATAGCGACTCATACCTTAAAACTATTAAAAACGGATGACCCAACCATAAACGATACAATACAAAAATATGTTGATTTGATAAAAAACACAAAAGACGAAGATAGCATGAATAAATTGAGAGAACATATAGTTGACTTTTCAATTAAATACGGCGAATATATTGACAATAAAAAGCAACAAAACGATTATTTGATAAAATCAATTATCAATTCTTTATCTCAAATTGCTAAAGATTATGACCCATCTAAACATTGGCAAGAAAGTTTTAAAAATATCAAGGAATTATTGAAATCACAAATTACATATTCAACACTAGAAAATATCAATAATATCTTAAAAAACCTTTTATTTTCAACAAAAGATACACCAGAGCTTGTGTATAAAGAATTATCAGAAATCATATTTTCTACATTAGATTTAGCAATAGAAGACGAAAAAGCCTCGGAATATAAAAAAGAGCTTTTAGAAATTAAAAAAACAACATACTTAAACAGTTCGCTACTAAATACCCCTTTTGTAAGAGAAAAAATTAAAAAACTAATAGAAAAGAAAGAAAAACTCGAAGATGAATACTTTAATCAGCTTCAAGAAAAGCTTAAACAAGCAGTTAAGGCACTTACATACGTTATGAATACACTTACAAAAGATATAAATAACTATGGAGATATTTTTCAAACACATATAGATCAAATTGATAGCTTAGTAAACTTAGAAAATATTGATGTTGATGAAATGAGCAAAAAACTTATTGGAATAGCCTTAAAAATCAAAGAAAGCACAATTTCAATGAATAACAAAATAAAAGTCTTAACTGAAGCAATCAATAAATCAAAACAAACTATTGAAGATCTCCAAAAAAAGCTAAAAGAATCACAAGAAAATTTAATTATCGACCCGCTTACTAAAGTTTACAATAGAAGAGGTTTATGGCATTTTTTAGGGCATGAAATTGAAAAGGCCAAGCGTTATGGTAAAAATTTGTCTATCATAATGTGCGATTTAGATAAATTTAGCTTAGTTAATAACACATACGGTCATCAAGTAGGCGATAAAGTTTTAGAAGCCTTTGCTAATACAGCCAGATCTTTATCTCGCGGTGCTGATGTTTTAACACGATACGGTGGTGAAGAGTTTTTAATTATTGTGCCAGAAAATGATATAGATCAAGCTTATTTATTTGCCGAAAAAATTCGAATCGAAACAGAAAAATTGAAGTTTAGATATAAAGATAAAGAATTTGGTATAACAGTCAGCTTAGGCGTTGCACAATATAATATGCAAGATAATCTTGAAACACTTATTGAACGCGCAGATAAAGCGCTCTATGAAGCAAAAAAACGCAGAAATGCAACTGTAAAAGAGTCGGATGTGCAAAGCTTGCAAGATTAAATTAAAGCAAGTTATTAAATATAAGTTTCACCATTATGAAAATAACGCAAGGGGGTTAAATGACACGATTAGAAAAGTTGTATAATAAAATAAATGAACTTGGTGCAGATTGCTTTGTATCGTTTGATAAAGCCGATATATTTTATTTTACTCAAGTTGATGGCGATGGTATTTTATTGGTTATTGAACAAAAACCATTTATATTTGCAAATAAACTTTCATATGATAGCATAATAAATCAAAAGCCACAAAATACCGATGTAATACTGGCCGTGCAAGGAATTAAAAACCTTGAAGAATTTCTCATTGAAAATAAAGTACACTCCATGGGATTAGATTTTAAAAGTACAAATGCTTTAAATTTTCAATCTTTAAAACAGAACTTCGAAATAAAAAATGCGACTGATTTAACAAAACAGATAAGGATGATAAAAGAGCAAAATGAAATAAATGCCATAAAAAGAGCAGCTTTAGTTGCACGAAATGCCTTTACAAAAGTATATCCAATGATTAAAATAGGTATTAGCGAGAAAGAGCTTGCTAATGAGCTTGATTATCAAATGTTAAAGTTAGGAGCACAAAGAACTGCTTTTGAAACAATTGTTGCAAGTGGTGCTAATACATCTTTTCCTCATCACAGACCAACAGACAAAAAAATAGAAGATGGTGATTTTTTAATGATAGACTTTGGAGCATGCGTGGATAACTATAACAGCGACTGTACATATACATTTTTAGTGGGAAATCGCACAGATGAAAAAAGAGAATTTTACAACGCACTGTTTTATACTCAAACATTTACAAGAGAATTCATTGCTCCAAATAGAACGTTAGCCAAAGATATAGACATAAGGGCACGCCAAGAACTTGCAAAGTATGATTTGGATAAATATTTTACACATTCTACTGGTCACGGCGTGGGGCTTGATATACATGAGTTGCCATACATTGATCCATTAAGTGACACGTTGATTGTGCCAAATATGGTTTTTACAATCGAGCCAGGTATTTATATACCAAACAAATACGGTGTTAGAATAGAACAAACAATTTTAGTAAAAGACAACGATGTTGAAATACTGGGTTATGCACCATTTATGGAAATCATTTAGAAGGAGGAGTTGATGATAAGCACTAGTGAATTTAAAAAAGGCTCTAAAGTTGAGATAGATAATGAGCCTTATGAGATTGTAAACTACGAGCACATTAAACCTGGAAAAGGTCAGGCTTTCGTAAGGGTGAAATTGAAAAACCTTAAAACGTTCAATGTTGTAGAGAAAACCTTTAAATCCGGTGTTAAAATTGCAAAAGCCGATGTTGAAGAAAAACCCATGCAGTACTTATATCAAGATGAACATGGTTATCATTTTATGGATAATGCAAACTATGAAGAGCACGTAATACCAAAAGAAGTGATTGAAGAAGAAGCTAAATTTTTGCAGGAAAACAAAGATGTTTTTGTTCTACTTTACAAAAGCGCGCCGATTGGCATATCTTTACCTAATTTTGTTGAATTAAAAGTTACAGAAACTGAGCCTGGTTTTAAAGGAGATACGGCAGCAACTGGCACAAAACCAGCAGTATTGGAAACAAATGCAACGATACAAGTGCCTTTTTTTATCAAAGAAGGTGATATAATAAGAATAGATACACGCACGGGAGAGTATGTTGAAAGGGTAAATAAATAAATGCAAAAACCCATGCGCACCTTATTTATCATTTCACTATCACATTTTGTAAACGATTGGTATTCTTTGTTGATACCACCGGCTATACCTATTTTAAAAAAAATTTATGGTATAAGCTATGTTCAAAGTGGCATACTTGTTAGTACCCCCTATATTGTTAGCGCAATTTTGCAAACATACATTGCATATTTGGCAGAAAAAAAGGCAAAACGCGTTTTAGCTTTGAAATTGGGTTTTTTGATATTAAGCTTGTCTTTTATTGTTTTTTATTTTTCTAATTCTTTTTTTGCTATGACAATGTCAGCTTTATTAATTGGCATAGGACTTAGCATTTATCATCCACAAGGCATGGGGCTACTTGCAAACGTATTTAAAAACCAAAAAGGCATGGCACTAGGCATTAACGGCATAGGGGGTGCAATAGGATTTTTTTTAGCGCCCGTGAGTATGGGCTACTTATTATCAAGGTTTGGATTAAAAGCCTTTCTTATTGTTGCTATACCAGGTATTTTAATGTTTGCAATACTTTTTTTGTGCAAACAAGAAGAGAAACCGCTGTCGATTACTTTAAAACACGCCTTTTCAAAAGAGCTTATACTTGTGGGGTTTGTTGCTATGGTTTCGCCATTTTTCTCAAGGGGTATATCTGCATTTTTACCTGCATACTTTTACAACAAAGGTCAAAACATACTAGATGCAAACCTTATGGCTAGTGTTATGTTGCTTGCAGGTATTATCGCACAACCAATCGGTGGAAAATTATCCGATAAATTTGGCAGAAAAGAGGTTATATTTGTAAGCTATGCATCAATGGCTTTATTTTTAATTCTATTTTTAGCATTTCCAAATCTGGTTTTGCTTTTTTTGCTTGGTTTTGCAACAAGCGTATCAATCCCAGTTAGACACGCTTTAGCTGCCGAAGTAGGCGGTCAATCGATGAATGCAAATATTGCGGTATCTTATACAATGGTAATGGTAGGAGCCTCCGTTGCGCCAACTTTAATTGGTTTTTTGATAGATAAATTTGGGTTTAATATAGCTTTTGGCATGAATGCAATCATCGCACTTAGCGGGGTTTTTTTACTATTTTTCGTAAAACCAAAACAACCAAGCTTGACAAATTAAACAAATTGATAAAAATAGTTTATGAGGGGCGGTTAGCTCAGATGGGAGAGCGCATGCTTCGCACGCATGAGGTCGGGGGTTCGAATCCCCTACTGTCCACCAACTAAAGGTATTATTGGAGCTTATTTTCGCAAAATCTTTTATATGAAAAATGTTTAATGTGAATACTAAAGATAATCTTAATTTAATTTTTATTGTTTTAATAATTATTTCAATAACTTTTACAATTAGGGCAAGCAATAACATGTTATTTACAATGGTACCTTTATTTTGTAAATACTATTTAGGCTTCCAAGAAAGCCAAATTGGTATATTAAGTGCTTTGTTTGGCGTTTTTCCTTTTTTGGTTAGCACTTTTTTAAATGCAAAGCTTAAATCCTCATCAAGAAAAAAATTGTTTATTTTTTCAGCATTTTTGTATTTTGTTATTTTTATAATGTTTTATTTTGCAAATAAAATAAATGTATGGTTTTTGGTATCTATTGCAGGATTTTCACTAGGCGCTTTAATGCCTAATATAATAACAGCAGCATCATTGTGTGAAGACAAAACAAAAAGAGAGAGAATTATTGCTATCTACACTATAACTCTTAGTATTTCATTAATTATTGGCCCCATAATAGAATCTTTTTTACTTAAGTTTGTAAATCTTAAAGAATCATTTTTAGTCTTTTCAGTTTTTCCATTTATAGCTTTTTTGTTGTCATTTTTTATACAATTTCCAAACGAAAAAGAATTTTTTGAAACAAAAGTGCCAGTAATAAAAAATCCATACTTTTTGTCATCCATCTTGAGTATTTTAATTTATAATATTCCTTTTGCTACGCTAATAGTTTTTGGTGGTATTTATGCAAAAGATGTGTTTAAATTGGATATCTCTACAATAAATCTATACTTTAGTTTATTTTTTACTGCTTCATTTTTAGGAAGATTTTATTTGATAATCAAACCTCCAACAAAAATCTTTAACGATATGATAATATCTGGCGTAGCAACAATTATTGGTATATTTTTAATGATTATAGCAAATTCTCCTATCGTATTTGCAATTTCATTATTTATACTTGGTTTTCCTCATGGCTTTACATTTGTGTTATCTCTTATTAGCCTCTCTAGAGGATTTGATATTAACCAAAGAAACAAAGCAAATAGCTACTTCTTTTCTACTGTAAACATCATAGGCACACTAACACCATTAATATTTGGCTATATATTAAATTTTGTTAATATAACATTTCTCTTCTACTTGCTGCTAATATCGGCTTTCTTATTTTTAACTTTACTTATTTTTGAACTTAAATCCTCAAAATTAATCTAAATTTTCTTTAGTTTTATTATTGATAGCAGCATGCGCTGCAGCTAACCTTGCAACTGGCACTCTATATGGTGAACAACTTACATAATCAAGACCTATAGAGTTAACAAATTCAATAGATTCTGGATCGCCTCCGTGTTCGCCACATATGCCAAGTCTCAAATTTTCATTTGCTGGTTTGCCTTTTTCTACAGCCATTTTCATAAAAGTTCCAACACCTTGCGTGTCAATAGTCTTAAAAGGATCCTCTTTTAATATGCCTTTGGCTAAATAATCAAATAAAAATTTACCTGCATCATCCCTACTAAAGCCAAATGTCATTTGTGTTAAGTCATTTGTTCCAAAAGAAAAAAAGTCTGCTTCTTTTGCTATTTTATCAGCAACAGCGCATGCACGCGGCACTTCTATCATGGTGCCTATTAAGTAATGTAGAGTGGTATTTTTTTCTTTTATCAACTCATCCGCTGTTTGCTTAATGATATTTTTTAAATATTTTAGTTCTTCATCTATACCTACAAGCGGTATCATAATTTCTGGAATACAATCAATACCTTCTTCTTTTAACTCAAGTGCAGCCAAAATGATAGCCTTTGTTTGCATGATAGCAATCTCTGGGTATGTAATAGTAAGCCTGCAACCACGATGCCCAAGCATGGGGTTGAATTCATGTAGGTTTTTAATGGTCTCTTGAAGCTCTAGTGGGGTAATGTTGAGATTTTTTGCAACTTCGTTTATTGCATCTTTAGTCTGTGGCAAAAACTCATGCAAAGGCGGGTCAATAAGTCTTATCGTTACCTCAAGACCGTTCATTGTTCTAAAAAGTGCCTTGAAATCCTCTTTTTGTATAGGCAATAGCTTATCTAACGCCTGTTGACGTTCCTTAGTATTCTTTGAAACTATCATTTGCCTTACAATATTGATTCTATCTGGAGCAAAAAACATGTGTTCAGTTCTACAAAGGCCAATGCCTTTTGCACCAAATTCTAATGCAGTTTTGGCGTCTTGAGGCGTATCTGCATTTGCCCTAACGTAAAGTCTGCTTGTCTTATCTGCCCATTTGAGTATTTGTGCTAAGTCTTCATCTAGGCCAGACGGTATTACGGTTTTGAGTTCACCCAAAAAGACTTCACCAGTTGAGCCATCTATGCTTATTGTATCGAATTCTTTGACAATAACATCATTTACGCTAAATTGAAGGTTTTTGTAGTCTATATCAATTGCTTCACAACCCACTACAGCGCTTTTACCCATACCGCGCGCAACAACTGCTGCATGCGATGTCCTCCCACCTTGAGCAGTTAGAATGCCCACAGATGCTGCCATACCTGCTACATCTTCTGCACTGGTTTCATGCCTAACAAGTATTACAGGCTCTTTTGAACCTATTTCTTCAGCTTTTTGTGCACTAAATACAACTTTACCACACGCAGCGCCTGGTGATGCCCCAAGACCCTTTGCTATTAACGTTGCTTGGTTTTTTGATTTTTCATCAAAAAAAGGATGCAATAGTTGATCAATTTGGTCTGTACTTATCCTTAGCAAAGCTTCTTCTTCTGTAATCAACCCTTCATTTACCATATCTTTTGCAACCTTTACTGCAGCTTTTGCAGTTCTTTTAGCAGAGCGCGTCTGTAGCATATAAAGCTTTTTGCGCTCGACTGTGAATTCAACATCCTGCATGTCCTTGTAGTGTTTTTCAAGTATGTCAAATATATTTAACAATTCTTCATAAGTTTGTTGTGAAATTTGTTTCAAGTGTTCAAGCGGGTAAGGATTCCTAATGCCAGCTACTACATCTTCTCCTTGTGCGTTAATCAAAAATTCACCGTATCGCTTTTTTTCGCCCGTTGACGGGTCCCTTGTAAAGGCTACACCCGTTCCGCTGTCACTGCCCATATTGCCAAAAACCATACTTACAATACTTACAGCTGTACCTAGTAACTCATTTTCTTTTATTTTGTTAATGCGCCTATAATCGATCGCGCGCTTATTCATCCATGAGTTAAATACTGCATCAATAGCAACCCATAGTTGCTCGCTTACATCTTGAGGAAATATTTTATTTTGACTGCTATATATTTTTTTATACTCTTCCACTAGCCACTTTAAACCATCAATACTTATTTCATGGTCAAATTTAACTGATTCTTTGTTTTTTATCTCTTTTATTTTGTCTTCAAACAACTCTTTATCTATACCGCAGGCAACATCACCAAACATTTGTATAAACCTTCTATATGAATCAAATGCAAAACGCTCGTTATTTGTAGAATTAGCTAATCCAACAACCGTTTCATCATTTAAACCCAAATTTAGGATTGTATCCATCATACCAGGCATAGATATTTTGGCACCAGAGCGCACAGATACCAACAATGGGTTATTTTTATACCCAAATTTTTTGCCCGTTGCTTCTTCTAAACGCTTCAAGTTGTGTTCTACCTCTTCTTTTAAAGAAGGCGGATATGTTTTGTTGTGTTTGTAATAATAGTAACAAACCTCTGCACTAATTGTAAATCCTGCTGGCACGGGAATGTTTGCTAAAACCATTTCGGCTAAGCCTGCGCCTTTGCCGCCAAGTATATCCTTCATTGAACCGCTTCCTTCTGCAATACCATTGCCAAAAAAGTAGACGAACTTCATGTATCCCCCTATTTTTTAAAAATCTATGATTACAAAAGATAAATTATTATTTTATCAAAGTCAAGCATAAGAAGTGCTTGACAAAAAAAATTTGTTGTAATATTATACAAAAAGAATTGCTCCTCTGTAGCTCAGTCGGTAGAGCAGCTGGCTGTTAACCAGCGGGTCGGGGGTTCGAGTCCCTCCGGAGGAGCCAAATTTGATGGCTGTTTCAAACTCATTCAAGGTATATTTTTGATTTACACGTACGAAATAAAGGCAGGAAAGATAAAACTCTCTTTTTTCCATTCTGTTAACAATGAGACCCACCCACACTCACCCTAAAAAGGAAAAATTTTTTGAAAATGGTAAGTGTATACTGCCCCCACTTGTCAAGACTATTTTTTTTATTATCCATCTTCCCATCCCAAGCCTAACTCACGGTTTGTTGTGAGTCTTTTGTTTTTTCTTCATGCAACAGTCCCAACATTTGCATAGTATTGGTTATAAACTTCAAAAGGTGTTCTATATACCCATCTTTTCCCCTTATTTTATACACTACATCCCAATAGCTTCAAGATGGTTTTCTGCTCATTTGTCAAAGTAACAATCTTTGACCATTTAAAATGCTCTTTTTTTGATATCAGTTCAACT